>JBMSWW010000270.1:0-2018 GCA_049425065.1 Chitinophagaceae bacterium | reverse complement strand
TTTGCGGATTTTTTATACAAATCATCAGGACTTTTTCCGCTTCTGAATCCGGTCGCGATATCCGTAGCCCTTGTAAGTGGCTGTTTGATTGTTTTCGATGTTGAGTATGAGCGCTACTTCAATGGTGCGAAGTTTATACATTTCTTACTTGGTCCCGCAACAGTCGCTTTGGCTGTCCCAATTTACCTGAACTGGAAGGTCGTCTCTAATGAGCGTGTAGCGATCTTGGCCACAGTGTTTATTGGTTCCTTTTTTGCCATTGCCTTTACCTTTGGGATTTCCTATCTTCTGAACATTGATTTAGTGACTATTAAGTCGTTACTACCTCGAAATGTAACCGCCCCCATTGCTATGGGTATCTCAGAGCTGATCGGTGGTATACCGTCTCTGACTGCAATTATCACAATTGTTACTGGGGTAACCGGAGCGGCACTTGGTACATTTGTACTAGATCTCGTCCGGATTAGAAATATGTCTGCTAGGGGATTTGCCTTTGGGCTTACGAGTCATGGTATCGGTACAGCAAGAGCTATGAGTCGGGATAAAACAGCGGGTGTCTTTGCGGCTGTGGCCATGGGGTTGAGTGGTGTAATCACTGCGCTCCTCTTGCCTTTGATATTTCGAATCATAAGCGATCTGCTATAAAGGTTTGAGACCTCATCCTGAATATTCGTCTTTTCTTCATATATCCAGAGTGTACTAAACTGAAAAGTTTGATATGCAATCACAAAACACCAGCATTACAGGATCAAAAATTGCAGTATCAGTTAGCGGAGAGAGAGCCCCACTAACGCATAATTTTTATACCTTCATAGCCTGAAATCCCTAGAAAATGAGGATCGATTTGGGATATCCTTTCGCCAACACAAGTTACCGGAGGAATGTTTGAGTGGACGCAATAGTTGAACGAATAATGTATGCCTCACGATGGCTACTCGCACCGATTTACTTGGGGCTAAGTCTTGCATTAGTGGCGCTTGGCATTAAGTTCTTCCAGGAAATTTTCCATGTTTTACCGCACATCTTCGAGATGAGCGAGGCAGACCTTGTTTTAGTGGTTTTATCTCTGATTGATATCGCTCTAGTTTCAGGGCTCATCATCATGGTTATGTTCACAAGTTATGAAAACTTTGTGTCAAGGATTGATTTAACTGACGATACGGAAAAGCTCTCTTGGCTTGGTACATTAGATACCAGTACCTTAAAAAGTAAGGTTGCCGCCTCAATTGTTGCGATTTCATCAATTCATTTACTTAAGATATTTGTGAATGCGGCCAATGTAGAGAATGATAAGTTGCTTTGGTACGTAGTCATACATATAACTTTCGTGATTTCTGCGGTGGCGATGGGGCTACTGGATAAATCGACGCGCAAACATTAGAGCAGGTAAGGGAGCGTCTGCTCTATAGCTAGCATCTGTCCCGTGTTTATTTGGCATGAAATATTCTACGGATAGGCTTTTTAAAGATAAGGACTAAGAGTATGCCGATGGTGCGGATTGACACGACTGATGAGTGGACGCAAAAAGATGTATTGCTAGCTGGTGAGATTATCTATGAGGTTCTCCTGGAAGTATTCAGTGTTCCTGAGAACGATAAATTTCAGATCATAAATCGACACCCAAAAGAAAATCTCAATATTGCCCCTCACTTTCATGGAAACGAATATTCAGACAAAATTCTGATAATCCAAATTTTTCTAAATCAGGGAAGAACAGCAGAACTTAAGAAAAAATTCTACAAGGAGTTGATGTCTCGGCTTGTCAAATCTTTAGCTTGTCGTCCAGATGATATTTTTGTAAATCTAGTCGAGGTAACAAAAGATAATTGGTCTTTTGGAAACGGGTTGGCCCAATTGTCCGATTGAAAACTTTTGTGCTTTTTACCCTTCGTATCGCTAAAGGATTTTTAATGATTTCTGAAGGATGTCTGTGAGTCAGGGGAATTCTTAAAGGTGCCGTTGCATTCGGCGCATGGCCCGTTATAATGCGCTCAAGCCAGTTTTGCTTAGGATCTCGA
>JBMSWW010000269.1:0-2025 GCA_049425065.1 Chitinophagaceae bacterium | reverse complement strand
GAGCGCCAAGCCGATTCATTTTCCAACATAATTTCATTAATGGAAAGGCCTGTTTTAATACACCACTGTTGTAAATCCTGTGCATTATTAATCGGGAAAGGCACTTCTATGCCTGCTTTTGCACCTACTTGCTCTCCCTCTTTAATCACAAACCCTCCTCCAATAGAATAAAAAGTAGTAGCTACCGAGTCATGATCAAAAAAAGTAGCCAAGAAACTTAAAGCGTTAGAGTGAAAAGGGAGTGACTCTGTAATTAAAAACTCAATATCTTCTCGAGGGTCAAAATCAATTTCATGAATTCCTCCCAACACCATCTTACGCATGGTAAGAATATCCTGCAACAGCTGAGGAATTGTTTCCACAGGAATTATTTCCGGATCAGCACCCAACAATCCCAATTGCACCGCTACGTCAGTACCATGCCCTTTTCCAGTTTTGGCCAAGGATCCATACAACAACACTCGAATCTCTTTTACTCTGAACAATAGCTGCTGCTGCTTCAGCTCGTCTACAAAGCGCTGTGCTGCTCTCCATGGACCCAGCGTGTGAGAGCTAGAAGGTCCCACCCCAATTTTAAAAACATCAAAGGTTGAAATCGCTTCGTAAGGCATGAGCATAATTATTGCACATCCACTAATTCCACTTCGAAATACAAAACGGAATCACCCGGAATAGAACCTGCGCCATTACATCCATAGGCTAAAGAAGAAGGAATAATTAAACGAATCGTTCCCCCTTTCTGAATTAATTGCAGTCCTAACTGCCAACCAGGAATTACCTGTCCTAAAATAAATTGCACGGGAGTGCCGGTATTTGATTCAAAAATAGTTCCATTCATCAACTTCCCTGTATAGCGAACAGAAACTCTTGACACGGTATTGGGCGTAGCTCCGTTTCCAGGATTTACTATTTGGTAAAGCATTCCACTTGGATGCTCTTGCGTAGTAATTCCATTAGTGTTAGCAAAGTTTTGCATAGTGGCTACTTCACTGGCTACTGTTTTAGGTGTGCAGGAGGTATCCTTAATGCATCCATTCAATAGTAACATAATAACAAAAAATCCTAATACTCTTATCATTTGTTTCATTTTTTATTCAGTGACATTAATGTACGTTGTTTCGCTGCTTTAATTCCTGGTATCGCTGTTCATTCATTTCCCAGCGATGTCGGGCAGAAAAGAGTACCATGAAAATGACGATCCCTAATGAAGCCAGCAACAACACTGCGATCAAAGAACTGTTCTCACTAAAGAAAACCATCTGCGCACGGCCGTACCAACCCGAAAAAAGATTAACAAAGACTCCTGCCACAATAGATACCCCTAAAGGAAGACCTACCGATAAGCTACGGATCCACTTTTTCTTTTCCAGACGGTGCTGCTCCCAGTAAGCACAAAACTCTTTTTCCTCTTGATCTAGCATTATGGCAAAAGTACAGAGAGCAAATCAGAAAAGGCAGTAAAAAACCCCGCTAATTGCGGGGTTTAAGGGAGGTCCCGAGCGGATTCGAACCGCTGTAGGAGCTTTTGCAGAGCTCTGCCTAGCCACTCGGCCACAGGACCCTTTGCCGGTCTGCGAAAATAATAAGTATTTTTGAAAAACTATGAAGCAAATCCCTTCATCAGAATTAATCATCAATGAACGTGGGGCCATTTATCATCTGGATCTGCGCCCAGAGGAGTTAGCAACTACCGTAATCACCGTTGGTGACCCTGAGCGCGTTCAGGAAGTAAGCAAACATTTTGATCAGATAGAGGTAAAAAGACAACATCGAGAATTTATTACTCACACAGGAAGAATAGGCGCCAAGAGAATCACAGTACTCTCCTCTGGAATCGGACCCGACAATATCGATATTGTAATGAACGAATTAGATGCTTTGGCAAATATTGATTTGTCCACCAGACTGCTAAAAACGGAATTACGTTCTCTAAATATCGTCCGACTAGGCACTTCAGGCTCTTTACAAGCAGAAATTTCTGTGGACAGCCTAGTAGCATCTACCCATGGCTTGGGCATTGACAAC
>JBMSWW010000268.1:0-2034 GCA_049425065.1 Chitinophagaceae bacterium | reverse complement strand
CAGAAGGAGATTTTACTTCGGAGGAATTTACGCAGGCCTTGGAAGAAAATTTTATAGCGGTGAGTTTGGGCAATACGCGTTTACGTACAGAGACAGCAGGGGTGGCGGCCGTCAGCCTGCTTTGTCTTTCTTAAATTATTTTTTTCCCCAACACCTTAGGAGAGCAAATGTTCTTTACAATGCCGGGTCCTTCATAAACAAATCCGGTCCATACCTGCACTAATTGTGCACCTGCATTAATTTTTTCTTTGGCATCTTCCGCCGTAAAAACTCCACCGGAAGCAATCAGTGGAATAGTTCCTTTCGTTTTTTCGTAAATATACCGTAACCACTGGGTGTTTCTTTTCATAAGAGGGGCTCCGCTCAAGCCCCCAGCACCGATGCGCGTTATTTTATTTTCTTCTGACTGCAATCCTTCTCGGCTTATGGTGGTATTACTAACTACCAATCCGTCTAATGAAATTAATAAGGCCAACTCAACAACATCGTCCACTTGAGATTGGGTTAAGTCTGGTGCAATTTTCAGAAAGATCGGCTTTGGTGTTGTCTTTTGCTGATTGATCTTTTGCAAATGCGTGAGAATTTTTTGTAAGGACTCTTTATCCTGCAGTGCTCTTAGTCCCGGGGTGTTAGGAGAACTTACATTCACTACAAAATAATCTACCCAGGGATGTAATTTTTCAAAACAGAATTCATAGTCGCGCCAAGCTTCTTCGTTGGGCGTTGATTTATTTTTTCCAATATTCCCTCCAATGATGATGGGTTGGGTAAGTGCTATTTTTTGTTGCCCTTCTTCCCTCCAATGCTTCAAACTTCTGGCAATAGTTACGGCTCCATCATTATTAAATCCCATACGATTGATCAAGGCGCTATCTTGTGGTAAACGAAAGAGTCTGGGCTTTTCATTTCCTCGTTGGGGTTGGGGAGTTACCGTACCGATCTCTACATGGCCAAATCCCAAACAACTTAATTCACGCAAGTGGGCAGCATTTTTATCAAAGCCGGCAGCGAGTCCCAAGCGATTTTTAAATTGCAGTCCGGCAATTTTTACAGGATCTACAGTGCCCGGGTCGAATAATTGACGAATTAATTTACGGGTGAAGGTGGTGCTGCAGCCTAGTTGAAGTAAAAACATGGAAAGCTGATGAGCTTCCTCGGGCGGAAGCAAAAACAAAATATTTCGCAGCAGTTTGTACATGGTTTTGGCAAATATAATTCATGTAGCGTAGGCGTGAAGAGGTTTGGAGAGTTACAAGAGTCGTAGTACATTTGAGATAGAAGGTTGCATAAACAACCTTTTACGTTCTTATGCAAGAAGCTTATATCGTTACCGGTTTCAGAACTGCCGTAACTAAATCTAAAAAAGGGGGCTTTCGATTTACGAGACCTGATGACTTAGCCATCAAATTAATTAAAGGAATATTTTCTTCGCTGCCCTCTCTGGATCCCAAGCGTGTGGATGATGTGATAGTTGGAAATGCAGTGCCGGAGGCCGAACAAGGACTTCAGGTAGGTCGCATCATTGCGGCACGCGCGCTGGGAATGGATACTCCAGGCTTTACGATTAACCGTTATTGCGCTTCTGGTTTAGAAGCAATTGCCATTGCCACGGCTAAGATTCGTACGGGTATGGCGGATTGTATTGTAGCTGGGGGCGTAGAAAGTATGAGTTTGGTTCCCACCGCAGGATGGAAAACGGCCCCTGCCTTTTCCATTGCCAGTGAGGAGCCTGACTACTATTTGAACATGGGTCTCACTGCCGAAGCGGTGGCTAAGGATTATGCAGTTTCTCGCGAGGATCAGGATGCGTTTTCTTATCAGTCGCACCAAAAAGCGATCAATGCTATTCAGCAGGGATATTTTAAAGAAGGAATATTGCCTGTGGAAGTGGAGGAAGGGTATGTAGATGAGAAAGGGAAAAAACAAAAAAGAACATTTACTGTTGATACGGATGAGGGGCCACGTGCAGATACTTCTGTAGAAGCCTTGGCAAAATTGAAACCTGCCTTTGCTGCCGGGGGAGTGATCACGGCT
>JBMSWW010000267.1:0-2072 GCA_049425065.1 Chitinophagaceae bacterium | reverse complement strand
TAAAGTAGTCACGGTCTGCGGTGGTTAATCCTAATGCTTGATAAACTTGTTCACTAGATAAACTGTTAGGCTGCGGACAAGACCCGAAGGCACTTTCCTGATGCTTTATAATGATTCACTCCCTCCCACCAAAATCGCTGAACGCCCTGATTTTCCATTCAATGGGAGGGGATGATGTGAACGATTACGGCATAAGCGATCGTAACGATTGTTTTTGGTATGAAAGCGAGCGGGGTTGGACTATACTTTGACGTGAGAAGTGATTACCATAAAACTCAACAACTTTGACACTTCACCATCTTCACGATCCTGCTAATCCGTGGTAAAATACTTCATGTTATTAAAAATCATGGCTTCATGTACTGAAATCTTTACTTTGTTCTGCGATAGCTTGCTGTATAATATCCAATAGATTTATTTGATGATATTCGACAATTTTGACTTTAAGATCTTAGACGACCCAGAGTTCAAAGAGGACTCCGTTCGAGAAGAGCTTATATTGCCAATCATTAAAGCTTTAGGATACCAAGTTTCAGGTAGCTCACGAGTGGTACGGGGTAGAAATCTTATCCACCCTTATGTCGCCATTGGATCGCAACAACGTAAAGTTTCCATCATTCCAGATTATCTTTTTTTTTCTGACGATAAGCCATATTGGGTATTAGATGCGAAAGCACCCACAGAGGAAATTACTAAGAGTAAGCATGTTGAGCAGGCATATAGCTATGCAATACACTCAGAAGTTCGGGTTGAATTATATGCGTTGTGTAATGGGAGAGAGTTTGCGCTTTATAGCGTGAAACAATTTGATCCAATTCTTAGATTCAAACTGGAATTAATTGAAATACATTGGGAGTCAGTCTATAGAATTCTTAATCCTGATATTAAAGCTCACCCAAGTTTGGTTGATTTTAATCTTGATTATGGTCTTCACTTGCGAATGCTTGGTGTAAAAGAAGGGTTTTTATATGTTGCCTCGGCCGTAAACACAAATCATATGATAAAAGTTGAAGATGGTTTATATACAACTAGTACGATTATTACCAGTGAAAGAGAATTTATTGTGTCGTTAGATTTTGGGGAGGAAGAATTTTCTCAGTTACTCAAAATTCTTCCTGAAAAGCAAGCTTTACTATTGTCTGACAGATTGAAACGTCAACCTTATCAAATATATCTCGATAATGGTGAAGAATTGCGTTTTGGTGTGGCAACGGAGCTAACCAGAGATATTTATCATAACCCTCAAGAATCATACTTGCCATTCAGAGTTGTAAAAGTCTTTCATTATGGTGGCTTTACCAATAAGTAGGCCAGTCTAAATAAGGGGATCTATCAATACGGAAGAATAGGGCTTTCAGCCGATTTAAAGCGCCCCTTACTTTGTCTGATCTACTTACTACTCCCTTCCCGCTATAAGACTACCTATGGAAAAACGGGTGAAAGCCTTGCAACTCCGTGATTGTCTCTAGGTAATTTTCCGGCAGAAAAGGAGTAGCACTATCACCATTCCCATTAGAACCACCCCAGGGTTGGACGAGTTTCACTAAACTGATGCAATAATTGCCTTCTGTAAAGAGTCAATGTATGCATCGACTTGTTCAATTGATTGTTTATTAGCATTAGTGCCAATATCGCTGACACCATCACCTATCATTTGTCCTGCTTGCGAGGCTGCGACACCTGAAGCCAAGGTGATTGCCCCCGCAATTGCTGTCGGTGGAAACAGTAATAGGGCCGCACCTGTTACCATTGCAGCCATACCTACGCCAGAGGAAGCTAGCTTAGTGATTTCCCCTCCTGTTTGAGTGTTATTCATCCACTGTTGATAGTCTAATTTCTCTTTTTCAAGCATATCAATAATCATTTTTGCTTCATTAATACTCATGCTGATTCCTTTCCACTTAACAGGAGTTGTTTGTGGTCTGCTGCCAATTTTGACACGATGCCTCTCAATTAAGTCACTGACCGTTCCAACAATGTTCTCTGTACTTAACAGCATCGGCACTGGTCAGTTAAACCGTGAGGGAAGTAAAACCCCGCAATGAGAGCAATTCCAGCATAGAAATCGATCG
>JBMSWW010000266.1:0-2085 GCA_049425065.1 Chitinophagaceae bacterium | reverse complement strand
GGTTCACCGCTTTGTCAGTAGACACCATCACAAAACGGTTCACCTT
Organism: Chitinophagaceae bacterium; assembly: GCA_049425065.1. Classification (GTDB taxonomy): domain Bacteria; phylum Bacteroidota; class Bacteroidia; order Chitinophagales; family Chitinophagaceae; genus JJ008. Next base: position 2,039 of record JBMSWW010000266.1, on the reverse strand, counting down.
ATACTTTAAGGATAGATCCGCAATCATTTTTGTACCCCCCACATTAGTTAGGATAGCTTCGGAGGGAGAGAGTTCCATCATAGGTACATGCTTATAGGCAGCAGCATGGTACACAATCTGTGGATGGAAATTGGAGAATACCTCTTCCATCCGGTTTGCATTTCGTACATCCCCTAAAAAGAAAACAAGCTTAGTGCCATTCTTAGTGGCAGTTAATTCTAGCTCTAGATCATGCAAAGGTGTTTCTGCCTGATCAACAACTATAATGGTAGCGGGATGGTATTTGATAAGCTGGCGAACAATCTCACTTCCAATTGAACCCGCTCCGCCGGTAACCAACACCCTTCTTCCTGCTAATTGATTATCTAATTCCTGGTGATTGAGTTGAATAGTGTCACGCTCGAGGAGTTGTTCAATTTTTATGGACTGTAATTGCTTCTTCGTGAACTGCCCATTGATCCATTTATCAAGCGGGGGAACATTTAAAACTGTTACATTTTTTTCTAAGCAGATTTCTACTAACTGCGCTCTACGACTGGCAGGGATAGAGAAACTAGATATAATGATCTCATCTACCTCGTGCAATTGAAATAGCATTTCAAGATCTTCAAACGCGTAAATTTTTATCCCGTCTACAATTTTATCAGACTTCCGAGGATTATCGTCAACATAAGCGACCACTTTCACTTTAGCAGAAGGATCATGTTCCAAGACACGCTTAGTGGCAAAACCCGCCTCACCCGCGCCATAAATAATCACATAGCGGGGATTCATTTTGGCATTTCGGAAATAACTAAAAAAATACTTGATGAAAACTCGGTATGTAATCAATGCTAAAAAACTCAGTAATGCATAGACTAGTAATGTAACTAGCGGCAACGCGATGAACGTTTCCTTGTTAACCATTGACATCGCACTAAGTAACCCAACTATAACAAAACTGGCTAGTAATGAAAGGTTTACTCGCAAAGCGTCCTGCACGCCCGTATAGCGTATGATACCAGCATAGGTTTTGAAAGCGTAAAAGATTATTGCATTAATCGCAGAGATTATAATTAGGTTGGAACCCAGCTCCCTGATACTAATTAACTCAGGGTTGAGATTATGCCCAATCAAATATGCGAATATCAATGACAGGTTGCAAAGGAAAAGATCGATCAAAAAGATGATCCACCGCGGAACGATATTCATTTTCCTAAGCATAAGGCATTACAAAGATTAATTAAACTTGCATTTAAAAAAAATACAATTTAAATTAAGTGTAAACCTTCAATAAAAAGAAAAGGGGCTAAGCCATTAACGATTTCCACCAGCGCTGCACTAATAAAAGCCCAATTGCAAAAAATCCAGCCAAAATACCACCTAAGAGAAGGCCTTTTAGCTTGCTTTGCTTTTCACGTTGTAATGGCAGATATGGCCGATCGACTATTTGTATTACAGGGGTTTCCTGTTGAAGGGTAAATTTTGCCAACTCTAAGTTTTTAATCACCTCTGCAAAAATTGTTGCAATCATCATTTTTTCACGAGATGTGATCTCTGCCGAAACGGGGGCCATACGAAGAGCCGGGTTGACATCTACTAAAACTTGCTGGGCAGCAGCAGCGGTATAGGTGTTGCGATTCAATAACGCCCCTAAACTATCTGCTCTTTTTTGCAATAAACCTACATTGGCAGATTTGATCTTTATTTTAGATTGAACATATCGGTCTGTTCCTTTTTGAACCAGGCGCTCAGTAAACAGCTTACTGAGTTGTTCGTCACGCGTGGTTGTTTTTACCTCTACAAAGGTTGCTTTTTTTTCAGGACGTGTAACTGATAATTCTTTGCTGATGGCTCCTACTAAAACTTGCAAGAGACTGTCTTCCTTACGAGGAAAATCTCCATTGGTGAATCTTGAAAAATCAATATTACCTATCTGTTTGTTTTCGCTCCACCCCTTCTTAAATTCGTTAATCTCCGCATAACGATCTGCAAGCGTAGACCTACTTGCTGAATCCATTGGGGTTAATAAGGTTTCGCGAATCAAGCCCTCACTTTTT
>JBMSWW010000265.1:0-2086 GCA_049425065.1 Chitinophagaceae bacterium | reverse complement strand
CAGCGCAGGGAGTTGATTTGGGGAGCGCGAGATTTGTGGTATTGAAAAAACCCTCTGTGGCGTTGATTGTTGGTTCAGGTGTTAATCCTTTGGATGCCGGCGAAGTTTGGCATTTGTTGGATCAACGAATGGGCATGCAATTAACGCATCTGGAAACTTCTACTTTTAAAAGAGCAGACCTAAGTCGTTATACCGCTATTGTAATGGTAGGGGGTAACTATAACGAATTGGATAAAGAAAAAATGAAAACCTGGGTACAAGCGGGAGGAACTTTAATACTCATAGAGGAAGCTATCAGCTGGGCTGCACAAAGTGGAATTAGTGCCGTCAGCTTTAAGAAAGTAAAAAGTGCCATTGATAGCACATCGGTTATTTCTTACGAAAATAGAGCTGAAATTTCCGGGGCACAAAGTTTGCGGGGAGCTATTTTAGGCGCCACCTATGACGCCTCCCATCCGTTGGCATTTGGCTATTATACACCACAGGTTTCTTTTTTTAAAGGGAATAAAATCTTCCTAGAGAAAAGTAAAAATCCTTTTGCCTCTCCATTTGTTTACGGAAAACAACCTTTACAAAGCGGTTGGTTAAGTAAGCAGAACAAGGAGGCTATTGCAGGAACTGCAGCCGTTACAGTAAATCAATTGGGGTCGGGTAGGGTAATCAATATTGCCGAGAATCCTAATTTCAGGGCTTACTGGCTTTCTGGTACCAAACTGTTTATGAATGCTATCTTCTTTGGGGGAATCATCGATGCTGAGAGCGCCAGAAGCAGTTCCAACTAAGTTCTTTTCCACAAGGACTTGCGAAACAGTTCGAATAATATTACTTTAGACGTTCAATTCAATTATGTCAATTTAAAATCGAGCACTATGATTAAAATGCAGGTAATCGGCAATCTGGGTAAAGATTGCGTAGTCAACACAGTGAATGGAAAAAACGTGATCAATTTCACGGTGGCTCATACTGAAAAGTATAGAGACAGCCAGGGCAATCAGCAGGAAAAAACAACTTGGGTTGATTGTGCTTACTGGACAGACCGCACGGCTGTTTCACAGTATTTGGTAAAAGGGAAACAAGTGTATGTGGAGGGGCAACCCGAAGCACGCTCTTTTCAGCGTAACGACGGTACTCCCGGCGCTTCTCTTTCTTTACGTGTGAGAGATATTCAATTGTTAGGAGGCAGAGGTGAATCAGGCGTCGGTGGTGGCGGATTTCAGCCTTCCTCTCAATCAATGAATGCAGGTCCTTCTTCTCCCGTCGATAACGACGAAGTGGATGATCTTCCCTTCTGATTTCCGATTGAAGCTTAAAATGAATGCCCTGGCCCGTAGCCGGGGCATTTTTTGTTTCTTTGCAGTATGAACGGCATCAATTTCCCTTACGCGCAATTGTTAGAGTTTGCTGAAGCGGTTTTTTTAAAGATCGGATGTCCGCAAGCTCATGCAAAACAAGCAGCCTTGGCGTTGTTATCGGCGGATCTTCGAGGTATCGACTCTCACGGAATTGCACGATTGAGCGGATACGTTCGTTTATGGGAAGTGAAAAGGGTTAACGCTAATCCTTCTATTAAAATCTTGCATGAGACCCCTTCCACGGCGGTACTTGATGGAGACAGTGGGCTAGGGTTAGTGGTAGCGCAGGAGGCCATGCGTATAGCTATACAAAAAGCAAAAGCCGTGGGTACAGGTTGGGTGAGTGTCCAGCATAGTAATCATTTCGGGATTGCAGGCTATCATGCTATGATGGCCTTAGATGAGGATATGATCGGCATCGCACTCACGAATGCGAGTCCCTTGGTAGCCCCTACTTTTTCTATCGATAAAATGTTAGGCACCAATCCCATTGCGGTAGCAGCGCCCGCTGGAATGGAACCTGCATTTGTAGCAGACCTTGCCACTACCACTGCCGCCAATGGAAAACTCGAAATTTTGCAACGTAAAAATCAACCTACCCCATTAGGGTGGGTGCAGGATAAAGAAGGAAATGCAAGTACCAATGCGCATATATTAAAAGAAGGGGGAGCCTTGCTACCCTTAGGGGGAGACCGTGAACATGGATCTCATAAGGGCTATGCGTTAGGAGCCAT
>JBMSWW010000264.1:0-2092 GCA_049425065.1 Chitinophagaceae bacterium | reverse complement strand
GAACGAGTCTCACAGATATTATCTCGCCGTAAAAAAAATAACCCCATTTTAATTGGAGAGCCCGGCGTGGGTAAAACTGCCATTGTGGAGGGTTTGGCATTGCGCATTGTTCAGCGGAAAGTTTCTCGCGTGCTTTTTGACAAGCGAGTTATTTCGCTAGACCTGGCGGCTTTGGTGGCAGGTACTAAATACCGTGGTCAGTTTGAAGAGCGCATGAAGGCCATTATGAATGAGCTGGAGAAAAATCGTGATGTAATTCTTTTCATAGATGAAATGCACACGATAGTAGGAGCAGGGGGTGCCAGCGGATCCCTGGATGCCAGCAATATTTTCAAGCCTGCCTTGGCTCGTGGAGAACTGCAATGCATCGGAGCATCCACCTTAGATGAGTACCGCATGCATATTGAAAAAGATGGCGCTTTGGATCGTCGTTTTCAAAAAGTGGTAGTAGATCCGCCCAGTGTTGATGATACCATTCAAATTCTCAACAATATCAAAAGCAAGTACGAGGACTATCACAATGTGAATTATGACCAAGATTCCATCGATGCTTGCGTGAAGTTGAGTGATCGTTATATTACCGACAGACTACTTCCGGATAAAGCCATTGATGTAATGGATGAAGTAGGGGCTCGTGTTCACTTAAAAAACATCAATGTGCCTGCCACTATAACTGAGTTGGAGCAAAAGATTGAAGAGGTAAAGGTGGAGAAGAATAAAGTAGTAAAAAGTCAAAAATTTGAAGAGGCCGCTTCGCTTAGAGATACTGAAAAGAAATTACAAGAAGAGCTGGAAAAAGCTAAAGCGGACTGGGAAGAAGAGAGTAAACATCGTCGTTTTCCCATTGGCGAGGAAGATATTGCTGAGGTGATCAGCATGATGACAGGAATTCCTGTAAAGCGAATGGTGCAGGCAGAAACGGAGAAGTTACGCCGTATGACCGATGAGATGAAGGGCATGGTAATTGGGCAGCATGAAGCGATTCAAAAAGTGGTCAAGGCCATTCAGCGTAACAGAGTGGGTTTAAAAGATCCAAAGAAGCCCATTGGTACTTTTATTTTCCTGGGGCCTACCGGGGTAGGTAAAACAGAATTAGCGCGTGCCTTGGCTCGTCATATGTTTGATTCTGAGGAAGCCTTGATTCGTATTGACATGAGTGAATACATGGAAAAATTCACCGTGAGTCGATTAATTGGAGCTCCTCCGGGTTATGTAGGTTACGAAGAGGGTGGACAGCTTACGGAGCGTGTTCGCAGAAAGCCTTACAGTGTGATTCTATTGGATGAGATTGAAAAAGCTCACCCTGATATTTACAATATTTTACTGCAAGTTTTGGATGACGGTCTGTTGACAGATGGCCTGGGACGCAAGGTTGACTTTAAGAACACGCTAATCATTATGACTTCCAATATTGGGGTAAGACAGTTAAAGGATTTTGGAACGGGGGTTGGCTTTACTACTGCCGCCAAGATGGAGCATGAAGAAGAGGCCAACAAAGCGGTGATCGAGAAAGCTTTGAAAAAAACGTTCTCTCCTGAGTTTCTGAATCGTATTGATGATGTGATCATCTTCAACAGTCTTACTAAAGATGATATCTTCCTCATCATTGATATTCTAATGAAAGGAGTTATGAAGCGCTTGATCAACTTAGGCTTTAGTTTGGAGCTTACAGAAAAAGCCAAAATATTCCTGGCTGACAAGGGGTACGATTCCCAATTTGGGGCAAGGCCTTTACATCGTGCCATTCAGAAATATTTAGAAGATCCACTCGCAGAAGAGATTCTAAATATGAATGTAAAAGCGGGAGATGTGTTAATTGCCGATGCCGATGAAGAAAAATCAAAACTTTCCTTCACGTTTAAGGAACGAGCTTCTGAACCTACTCAAGCATCTTAAAAAAATAAAGATTCAGTAAGGAGCATCCATACGGATGCTCCTTTTTACTTTTGATCTATGGGTGAAGAAAAAATTATCATCACGCTCGATGGATGGTCTAGTTGCGGAAAAAGTACCTTGGCAAAAGCACTTGCACGTGTGTTGGGATATGTGTTTGTAGATAGTGGTGCTATGTACAGAGCCATTACTTTATACT
>JBMSWW010000263.1:0-2093 GCA_049425065.1 Chitinophagaceae bacterium | reverse complement strand
GTGGTATAAATAAAAAGAAAAAGCATAATTGAACTATCTTTATGCGCACTATGGCCATCCTACGTAAATTATTTTTTGCAACAAGTCTTTTGCTCCTACTAATAGGATTTAGTTCTTGTAGAATATGGAACAGCGTATTCAAGCCCAAATATGGATGCCCGTCTAATGGGAAAAATGTAGGTGCTGAAAAAATTATCAGTGGTGATCCTGAGGCGATGAAGGCGATGAAAAAAGTAAAGAAGTTTCGCTCTTAGTAATTTTTCTCTTCAATCGAATCCAGAATTGTTCTGTAACTCACATAGCGGTCTTCGTGTATGTCTCCTGTATTAACTGCATCTTTTATTGCACAACCTGGTTCATTACTATGTAAACAATTATTGAACTGACAAAGCTGAATTCGGTTTTGCATTTCAGGAAAATAATGACTGAGCTCCTGTTTACTGATATCCACTATACCAAACTCACGCATACCCGGTGTATCAATGATGCGACCTCCGCCCGGCAAATCAAACATTTCTGCAAATGTGGTGGTATGCTGTCCTTTCCCACTCCAGCCACTAACGTCTTGTGTTTTGCGATTCATACCCGGAAACAGCTCATTGAGTAATGAAGACTTTCCTACCCCGCTATGTCCACTGAGTAAAGTAGTTTTTCCTTGTAAAACCTGCATCAACTCATCCAGCCCTTCCTTTTTTTCTGCGCTCATCAATAACACAACATATCCCAACTTGCTATACATATCCCGTAGGCCCTCGTACAATAATTGTTCTTTAGAGCGATACAGATCTGATTTATTAAATACGACCACGGGTTTAACATGATACATTTCTGAGGCGACTAAAAAACGATCAATGAAACCTTGAGAAGTACGCGGTTCACGCAGTGTTGCAACCAGAACTGACTGATCCAGATTAGCAGCTACAATATGATGTTGGTGTTTATGACGCGGACTTTGACGATTGATATAATTATGACGAGGAAGAATTTCATTGATCAACGCTGTTCCGCTTGCTTCAGATTCAATTTCAAAATCGACCCAGTCTCCCACCGCAACGGGATTTGTGCTGGTGATCTCATCTAATTTCATCACCCCTTTTGTACGTGCATTCCAACTTCGATTTTGTTCATCGCGTAGAATGTACCAACTACCTGTCGATTTATAAATGAGTCCTTTCATTTATGACAGATATTTTCCAACAATTGGCAACCGACGTCCCATTCCAAATGCTTTGGGAGAAATACGAATGATTGGGCAAAACTGATTTCGTTTGTATTCATTCGTGTTGACCATTTTCAACACACGATCGACCAATACCGGATCAAAACCCATTGCCTTGATAACAGCAGGACTCTTTCTTTTTTCAATATATAAATAAAGCAAGGGATCAAGTGTAGCATAATCAGGAAGTGAATCGCTATCCTTTTGTCCAGGACGAAGTTCTGCAGAAGGGGCTTTTAATAGAATGGAAGAAGGAATCAATTCTTGCGTGCGATTGATATAGCGGGCTAAGGCATATACCTGTAGTTTATAACAATCACCCAAAACAGCTAAACCACCTGCCATATCTCCATAAAGGGTACCATAACCAGTAGCTAACTCACTTTTGTTAGAAGTATTCAGCAATACATATCCGAATTTATTAGCAAGTGCCATCAACAAATTACCACGCGTACGGCTTTGTAGATTTTCTTCTGCTAAACTAAAAGGAAGATCGCCAAATAATGGTTGCAGGGTTTGAAGAAAGGACTGGTAAATAGTTTCAATAGGTACTACATCGTAAGGATTACCCAAATTCTTACTTAACTGAATGGCATCCTCTACACTGTGTGAAGATGAATAAGGAGAAGGTAACAAAACTGCTTTTACATTCTCTTTTCCCAGCGCTTCTGTTGCTAAAGCTAGTGTAACCGCACTGTCAATTCCTCCACTGCTTCCTAGAATAGCTTTGGTGAAACCCATTTTTGAAAAATAGTCCCGGATACCCATCACCAGTGCTTGGTAAATTTCTGCCGTGCACAATTGCGCATCTAACTGCAAGGGATCTAATTCTTCATTGGGGATTTCAGCAGCTGGCACCGATGAAGCTGAACGA
>JBMSWW010000262.1:0-2095 GCA_049425065.1 Chitinophagaceae bacterium | reverse complement strand
GCTATCAGTAAGGCAGCTAAATAAGCAGCTTTAAAAAACCTCCCTAGTGGGAGGATTTTTAGTATCTCGTTCACCTCTTTATTTTGTTCGCTTTATATCGATAAGTTCTACTTCGAATACCAAGGCGGAACCACCGGGGATCGACATGTAGTCATATTCTCCGTATCCTAGGGTGTAAGGAATGTAGAATTTGTATTTAGAACCTACCGACATTAATTGTAATCCTTCTGTCCATCCTTTAATTACTCCGTTCAGGGGAAAACTAATAGGTTGTCCTCTATCATAAGAATTATCAAAACCTTTACCATCAATGAAAGTGCCTCGATAATGACAGGTAACAGTATCAACAGCACCTGGTTTTTCTCCGGTTCCTTCTTGCAACACTTCATATTGTAAACCACTTTCAGTCACTTTTACTCCTTCACGAGTCTTGTTGGCCGCTAAATATTTCTCACCCGCTTCTTTGGTGGCTTTTGATTTTTCACCTTGTAATTTGGTCATATAATTGTTCAAATAAGCTCCGGCTGCATTGTTGTCCATCAAGGTAGGATTGCCTTTTAGCATGTCGCCAGTGGCTTTGCTGAGCAACTCACTATTGAGTTCTTTTATACCTTGTGTCTTATAGTAAGAAGCGAGACTAATGCCCAATGCATAGCTTAATGAGTCTACTGCATTTTTGAGTACGGGGGCAGGTGTAACGGCCTTTGCATTGTTGGTTTTTGCAGCCGAGTTAGTCTTTGTAGTGGGAGTAGTTTTTGGCTTGGCAGTCTGAGCCAGGAGCGCAAGACTGCTCATCATGATAGCTGATACAAAAAAGATTCTTTTCATATTTTATAATTGTGGCTCAAAAATAAGGTTTCATTAGTGAATCTCTGTGGGCGTTCGTCAGGATCGCGCTAACTTTGTTCCATGAAGAAATTTGAAATGCCAGTGCAGGTACGCTGGTCCGATGTAGACGCTAATCACCATGTTCGACATTCCGTGTATTATGACTGGGGGGCTATGTGTCGAATGGAATTTTTAACACAAGAAGGGCTCAGTGATACGGTGTTTAGTCAACTACAAGTGGGTCCTATTCTTTTCAGAGAGGAAAGTAAGTTTAGACGCGAAATACGCATGCACGATAAAATCCGTATCGATCTTCAATTGTTGCAGGCTAAGCGCGATTTTTCCCGATGGAGCATTCGTCATTCCATTTGGAAAGAGGATAATACCGAAGCGGCTATTCTAACGGTGGATGGGGCTTTTTTAGATATTCGTACCCGTAAGCTGACCACTCCGCCCGAGTTGGCTTTTTTTGTGTTTAGTGCAATGCCTTCTTGTGCCGAGTTTCAATGGATAGGATGAGGTTCATTTTTTAAATGGACTACTTTTTCCGGATAGGTATCTGCATACTCCTTGATGGTGCGCAGTATAAAGCTATTTTCCCGGTAGCGGGTTAGTATTGATTTTAACTCCTGCAGGTTTTCTGCTTTAAGATTTTTGGGGATATATCCCATGCCATAAAATTGCCCGGCTTCTACCAGGATGCAAGATTTTTCCTTACCGGTGCGTCCTTTTTCAATGATGGCAAAGCTAGGTTGATCGCGTAATTCCTGGCAGGCATTTATCACTCTTTCATTGTAGGAGTGGGGCGGTTCCTCGTGTACGCATGCTCCTTTACAATATCCAACAGTAGTTCCCTCGCAGGGCCCTTCTGTAGTTTGCAAAAAACACAGACGCATACACAATTCATGCTCTCTGATCAGCTTTCGTAAACTGGCTTGTCCGTCTGCCAAGTAATGAAATCGAGAAACAGCAGGAAGATTTTTTCTGTTTTTGTCGATAGCCAACCGCAGGTAGCCACGTTGATCTTCATAAATGTGTAACGTAAAAACATCTTCCCATTTTTTTTGAGCCGCATTGAAACGAGGCCATCGATGTTTGATCTCCGCGGATTCCAATAGCGTAGCCATTAGAGGAGTGGCACATTCCTGAAAAGAGATACCATGAATAGTTTTTATGAAGCGCTGCTTTTGTAGGGTGGGGGCATCATTGCTAAAATGACTATTTACTCGATAACGAATATTGATCGCTTTTCCTACATAGACCACTT
>JBMSWW010000261.1:0-2124 GCA_049425065.1 Chitinophagaceae bacterium | reverse complement strand
CACATCGAGATTTCGCCAATAGAGCATCCCCCAATCTTTACATAATTCGTTTCGATGCGCAGTCGACTGCCGCGACAATCTGTGCAAACGGTTTTTCCACGGTAGCGAGCTTGAAGCACGCGGTATTGAATTTTGTAGGCTTTACTTTCCACATAGGTGAAGAAGCTGTTTAGGCCTTCAAAATGTTCACATCCGTCCCAAAGTAGTGCCAAGTGTTCGGGACTGAGTTTAGCTATTGGGCTGTGAATGGGGAACCCCGCTTTTTCAGCTCCTAAAATGAGTTGATCCTTCCATTCACTCAGACGCTCTCCTTTCCACGGCGCAATGGCGTCTTCGTAAACACTCAAACCTGGATTTGGAATAACTAATTCGGGATCAATGCCCAGAACAGATCCAAAACCCTCACAGGTCGGACAGGCTCCTTGTGGAGTGTTGAAGGAGAAGAAGGCTGGGCTTGGTTCTTCAAATGCAAGATCGCCTTCGGAAAAGGTATTCGAAAAATGAAGTCTATTCCCATTTGAGTCTTGTAGAATGCAGGTGCCATGTCCTTCAAAAAATGCCGTTTGAACGGAGTCAGCTGCTCGAATTTCAGCATCTTCGTCTCGCTCTCCTCCGTTCAAACGGTCAACAACGAGTTCAAAAGGACAATCAGGTACTTCTTCAAGTAAGGTCACCGTATTGTGATCCACGAGTACCCGTGAATAGCCCTGCTGCATCAGCAATTTTTGCATTTCTGCCGGGCTCCGGTCTTTGAAGTCGATCGGAGCGATAACCAACACACGCGCATCTTTGCCAGCCATCCGGAGAGCGTCTAGGACATCCCTTACTTCATGACGTTTAACTTCTTGGTTCGTAACCGGAGAAAAGGTGGTGCCGATGCGTGCAAAGAGAACCTTCAGGTAATCATGAATTTCGGTGACTGTACCCACGGTAGAACGCGGATTCCTGGAAATAACCTTTTGTTGGATGGCTATGGCAGGAGCTAAACCCTTAATGTCATCTACTTCAGGCTTTTCAATCTTCCCCAGAAATTGTCGGGCATAGGATGAAAGTGATTCCACATAGCGCCTTTGACCCTCAGCATACAAGGTATCGAATGCTAAAGAAGACTTTCCACTACCACTAACACCTGTAATAACGACTAAATGCCCGTGTGAAAAAGAAACAGTTATGTTCTTTAGATTGTTGACGCGTGCGCCTTCGATTCGAAGAATTGATGTTGCCATTTGGAGGAAAATGCAAAAATACCCTTTCCAGTTTGGGGAAAAATGTTAGATTCGTAATAATTCTAAAAAAAAAGCCTATCGAAAAACTCCTTACGCTAATTCTAAATATGTGGTTTTATGTCTATCGTAAGGTGTACCGATGCCGAACTGGTATCCAAGTATTTAAACGGGCAGGAACAAGCGCTTGAAGTGCTTGTGCTCCGACACTCGGAAGGGCTTCTCCGAAAAATTTTTCTCAAAGTAAAGGATGAAAGTCTTGCCCAAGATTTGCACCAAGAGGTGTGGATTAAGTTCATTCATGTGGCAAAAGCGGGAGATTACTCAGAAAAGGGAAAGTTTGCTGCCTTTATCCATCGAATGGCGGGGAACATGGTGATTGATCATTTTCGTCGTCAAAAGAGGAATCAAGAATTGTCAATCGAGAATTTTGGGGATTCAATAATCGGGATCCAAGATTCAAGTTTAAATGCCGAGGAACTTTCCTTGAAATCCCAATGGTATGTAGACATAAAGAAGGCGATGCACCTGTTGGGAGAAGAGCAGCGAGAAGTGCTTTTCTTACGTGTATTTGCCGAGCTGAGTTTCAAAGAGATAGCGGATGAAACGGGAGTAGGCATAAACACTGCTTTGGGTCGATACCGCTATGCGATTTGCAATCTGCGAAAGATTTTAGGGGTAGAAGTACTTTAAAATATACGCTGGGGGTAAAATGGTCGTTAATATGGCAAAATGAAAACAATGCCTATGAGCGACTATACTCCCGAATCCTATGATACCCCCACCTTGTCACCAGAAAAACTAGCGGAAATCCTCGCGTATTCTAAAGGTCTTTGTGTATTAAAGTGGAAAAATGACAACGCAAGCGCTGCCCATGCCTGCTTCATCCAGAATTGATGCG
>JBMSWW010000260.1:0-2167 GCA_049425065.1 Chitinophagaceae bacterium | reverse complement strand
ACGAATACATCGACTCCGTACAAGTTACCAATGAAAAGGTATGGGTGCGCATCAAAGTAGACAACGCCTGGGTGGACAAAGAAAAAAAGATTGTGCTCGAATAAGTGCTCATGTGGGACCCCTATAAAAAAGGTTTCAAAGCTTGGCTGCAACTGGAAAAGTCACTTTCCGACAATTCAGTTAAAGCGTACTTAAGAGATATAGAACTACTCACCCGTTACTTGCTGGCCAATCAAAAAGCAATCCCACCCACGGATATTACGCTAGAAGAGCTTCGCTTATTTATTAGATGGATAACCGAGATCGGTCTTACTGCTAGTTCGCAGGCCCGCATTATTTCAGGGATCAAATCTTTTTATCATTATTGTTTACTTGAACAAATAGTAACGGTAGACCCTACGGCACTTTTAGAAGCACCCAAACAAAAAAGATCATTGCCTGACACCTTGAGTTTTGAGGAGATCGAATCCATCATTGCGGCAATTGACCTCAGCAAACCAGAAGGCACCCGAAACAAAGCCCTATTGGAAACGCTTTACAGCTGTGGACTAAGAGTAAGTGAGCTGGTGAGTTTGCAAATTTCTCAGTTGTACTTGGAGCTGGGCTTTATTCGGGTACGAGGTAAGGGAGACAAAGAACGATTAGTACCCATCGGCAAATCAGCAGCAAGCTATATTCAGTTATATCGTCAGACCACTCGCGCACAAATAAGCCCGCAAAAAGGGAAAGAGGACATTCTTTTTTTGAATAAACGAGGGGGCGCTTTGTCCAGAATCATGGTCTTTTATATTATTCGAGAGTTAGCACAACTCGCAGGCATAAAAAAAACAGTATCTCCCCACACCTTCCGACATTCCTTTGCCACTCATTTAGTAGAGGGAGGAGCCGATTTACGCGCCGTGCAGGAAATGCTGGGCCATGCAAGTATCACTACTACAGAAATCTATACCCACCTTGACCGAGACTTTTTGCGCAAAACTTTAGAACAATTTCATCCCGGATTTAAAAACTAAATCCAGGCCTTCTTGCTTAATTTCGTTACACTAAAAACAACAAACCATGAGAAGTTTTCTTTTCACTCTTTTGGGTTCGCTTCTATTACTAGGAGCAGAAGCACAATTAAAAACACCTGCTGCCAGTCCTTCCCAAACAATCAAGCAAGATTTTGGATTGGGGTCTATTGAAGTTTCTTATGCAAGACCCGGGGTAAAGAATCGTAAAATCTTAGGCAATGTAGTTCCTTTCGGATCTGTATGGCGCACCGGTGCCAACAATGCTACTACCCTTCAATTTACTGATGAAGTAACCATTGGAGGCGTTAAAATTGCTCCTGGCAAATACGGACTGCTAACGATTCCTACAAAAGATAATTGGACCATCATTATTTCTAATCAAACGGATGTTACTTCTCCTGCCGCTTATAAACAAGAGATGGATTTGGTTCGCCTTACCGCTCCCGTTCAATCGCTAAAATATCGGGTAGAGAATTTCACCATATTGATTGACGATGTAAAACCAACAAGTTGCGTAATTGGTTTGCAATGGGATAAAACCAAAGTAAGCTTCCCAATAACCACTGATATTGACGAAAAAATGATGAAGAGCATCTCTGTAGCAATGAGTGGACAAAAACCACCTTACTATAGTGCCGCACTTTACTATTTGGAGAATGGTAAAAACCTAGAGCAAGCACTAGCATGGTTTGACAAAGCCGTGCAGGCAAATGCTAATGCATATTGGATTCAACACCAGCGAGCTAATTGCTTGGCTAAAATGGGCCGAAAATCTGAAGCAATAGCTGCTGCGGAAAAATCAAAAGAGCTGGCTGTTGCGGCTAAAAATAACGACTACGTTAAATTGAATGAGAAGCTGATCGCTTCCCTTAAGTAAAATCAGGATTTTTTACGGGTTGAGCGAAGCCAGCCCGTAAAAAAAATCAGTCCTCCAATAAGAAGGCCCAGCATGATGCCGAGTCGTACGCGTTTAATCATGAAGCCGACCAAAAGACCAATCGCAATGGCCACCATGAAAGATATTTCAGAACGACTCTTGGAAGACATAACAACCTTGTTTAAAGCAACAAGATAATTCTAATTTTCTTTTTGAATATTGATGTAACAACTCCTGCATATGAAAAAAATCTCCATAATACTACTGCTGATTTCCA
>JBMSWW010000259.1:0-2171 GCA_049425065.1 Chitinophagaceae bacterium | reverse complement strand
AAAAAATCTCGAATTAGCAAAGTTTACGTTGCAGCAAGAAACGCCGGTTATTCAAGTGGTTGATCGCTCTTATCTCCCTTTGCAAAAGGAAAAAGAGAGTAAATTGAAAGGACTTCTGCTGGGGGGTATCTTAGCTGGCTTTTTAACTGTCGGCTTTTTATTGGCGCGTAGATGGTGGAGGTCTATTTTATCTAACTGATTTAAATGAAGACTCGCTATTCATACATACTGTTTTTTGGTCTATTTGCATTGCAGATAATTGATATAACTGCACAGAATCCTGCTGTCCACTACGAGCAAGATGTATTAATTAGAGAATACCAGTTACTTAACAAGTTGGTTCCTAAAAACTCTTTGACTATTCGCCCCTTTATGGGTCTTAAAGCTTCAGATAGTTTAAGCAGGGATTCTGTTTTTAATCTCTTTGCACCTAAAAAATTAGAGCAGGATTTTATGCGTGATGAATTGTATGCAATTCCTCTACGGGTAGAATCTCAGTTCAACTCAAAAAGACCTTTCGGCTGGAACAATGGTAGTATGATTCAGGCAAGAGGTGCTCAACTTCGCTTTAGTACGGGCTTACTCTATAAATCGGATGCTTTTGAGGCAGCCTTTGCGCCAGAATTTATTTTGGCCGACAATGCACCTTATCGTATCACACCAAACTTTGGTGACACTATGCGTAATAATTACCATAAACTTTTCTATGGTAATTCCTATGCACGTTTCAATATGGGCCCCATCACGCTCGGTTTTTCAAATGAAAATGTATGGTGGGGGCCAGGCCAATTTGGCGCACTCATTCTAAGTAATAACGCACCTGGATTTGGTCATTTACACTTAAGTACACGTCGGCCAATTCGTAATCCGGTAATGGATATCGAATTTCAATTTATTGCAGCAGGTTTTGACCAGGATTCAACACTTAACTCAGAAATTACATTTTTGCGTAGTGCCCCTTTTACGCGTCAGTGGCGCTATATGAATGGGTTTGCCATTGTGCTTCAACCCAAACCTATCCCCGGTTTATACTTGGGATTAACGCGAGCCATGCAATTCTATAGATGGCAACTTTCCCAGATGCCCGATAAAATTTCGTTCTTAGAAAAATATTTACCGGCGGTTACTGCCTTTTTTGGTCCACTCAACCCACAAACAGTTGACAATAATTTTAATGACGGGCGAGATCAACAAGCCAGTGTATTTTTTCGATTTGTGATGCCGAAAGATCACTTCGAAGTTTATTTTGAATATGGGTATAACGATTACAAAGACAACCTGCGCGATTTGACTATTGATGCACAGCACTCAGCTGCTTATTTAGCAGGGATTAAAAAAATGATCCCGCTTCCTAAAAAAAATCAGTATTTCGGAGTTTCATTAGAGGCAATACAGTTGGCACAGTCTCCTGACTTTATCACTAGAAATGCAGATAACTGGTATTTGCATAGTGTGATGTCTCAAGGATTTACGCACATGAACCAAATTCTGGGAGTAGGAAGTGGGCTAGGAAATAATATCCAAACGCTACAATTGGAAAAAGTGATGGAAGGAAATAGAGTGGGGGTTCGCTTACAACGAATACAAAATGACCCTCGTCGTTTAGTTGGCACAATTAATACAGCATTTTTGGGGCCTATTCATTGGAATGATCTCGCAACGGGAGTATTCGGGCAATGGCGTTTTGGTAAGTTGGCTGTAAAAGGGGAGTGTTTGTATGTTCGCTCAAACAACTTTGGTTGGGAACAAAATCTTTCCATGCACAACATTTTTGGATCACTAAACTTTTTATATAACTGGTGAGATTTTTAGTTACCATATCCATCTTGTTTTTGGCATTTCCAATTTCAAAACTGTATGCACAAATAGATGTGTACAGCGAAATTGCTGCAACGGATTTACTTCGAATCAAGCAGCTAACTCGCAACGATTCAGCAGACCATCGCTCTTATATGCTGCGCAGCAGTACGCTATATTTTCAGGATTACCAGCCTGGTTCCTCCTTTTTTTCAAAAAAGTTAGCAGTTCAATTAAGAAATGTTGGAGTTACGTTGCAGCAAAATGATTCATTAGGACTAGGGTCTAATGACGGCTCATTTCTCCCAAATGTTGGGATGCAACAACGAGTACAATTAAGCGTTGCAGCTCGTTGGAAAAAACTATACATCCAA
>JBMSWW010000258.1:0-2178 GCA_049425065.1 Chitinophagaceae bacterium | reverse complement strand
GCTAAGTCCGTAATTCCCGGCAGGATCAAATAAAAAATACTTATCGTAAAAAGAAGCATAGCCGGTAGCCGTTTGAAAATGGGTGTTTGTTACCAACTCTCCTATCAACAAGAGCGCTGCCAGGATCGCTAGCAACATATTCTGTTTTTGAAAAGCAGCCACTCTGAAATCAGTCGCCTTCATAAAACGTCCAATAAAATACAGGAGCGGGAAAATAGAGATGTTTTTAAAGGCGATGATTTTTTGTACCCACCCAAAACTTCCTATGGGTAAAAAGATATAAGCCGCTGTGTACACAAAATAAAGAATCATGATGCGGTCCAGCCAATTCCAGCGAGGCAATGCCGACAACCGATATAACAACAAGCCCAGCGTAACTACGACCAAGATTTCTTTTGAATACTGAAAAAAGGGAATTACTGCATCGAGCCCATTACTATGTAAAATGGACAAAGAGGTAATATAAATGGGGAGTGCCCCTAAAAAGAAAACAAAGAGGGCATCATACTTTTGATTCAATATCCCTCTAACAGCGTAGGCAAAACTAATAAGATAGAAGAGCGGAAACAGCCATAAGAAAAGAGACAGGATCATTGCGTATAGATATAGTCAATCTCTCTCGGACTCAATACTCGATTATAAATTCGGAAATCCATAACACCTCCTTCAAATGCATCGGCCGGGCGTTGCGCCAACCGTCCAATTTCTGCATAAGAGGCTAATTGTATGGCCGCCGGTGGAATATTTCCATTGGTAGTTGTTCTGGCAATACGTTTTCCGTTACAATAAAATTGAATAGAACCCACGTCTTGCATCAATACAAAATGATACCACATTCTGCGTTGAAAAACAGAATCAGGTTCAATAGCAAAATCTGTACCGGCCCATTTTACTCTACCCTGGTACCAGTTAAACCAAAAAAAACCTACTCCATAATTACCCGGCCAAAATTCAAATACTCGAGGAGAAAAGGTGCCAGGGCCCATTTCTTTTGCCCAAAATGAAATTGTCAACTCCCCTTTTACGGCACGAGCATTGGTCAGATACATTCTGGCAAAACTGCTTGAGGTACCTGAGAAAAAGGTGGCATATTCTTCAAAATGATTTGCTCTTCCGGAAAGACGAACACTCCCATTGATAACCTCCAGATCAGGATTATTACCTGTTACATCGCGGGGAGAAATTCCCATAGGATAATGTGCTACCAACCCCACGCGTACGCTATCAGCAATTGGCATGGGTTCATCTGCTACTCGGCTGCATTGCGTATTAGTGAGGGCAAGTGCCCCTAATAGTAGGGAAAGCGCAAAAGGCAGCCAAAGGGATTTAGTTGACTTTACAGGTAAAAAATGCATATTCAAATATAGCGCTTTTAGAATCGTAGTAACAGCTTACGCAAGAAGAGTACTACGAACTGTGAATTGGTAATTAAGTAGCGCTTCCAAAGCCTTCCGGGTTCTTGTACTAACCGAAACAACCATTCTAGGCCGCGATCCTGTAAAAAAGGTGGCGCTTGCTTAACAGTACCCGCATCAAAATCAAAAGCGGCCCCAACAGCCACCAGTATTGCCGGAATATGTTCTCTGTTCTCAGCCACCCAGCGCTCTTGGCGAGGACATCCTCTGCCCACAAAAACTAATTTAGCTCCCGACCGGATGATGTTTTCCTGGTCGAGTTTTTTTTCTTCGGGAGTGGCTTCTCTAAAACGATCTTCCTGCGCTCCTGCAATAATGAGAGAAGGAAATTGTTTTTTTAGGTTTTGTTGCAATAACTGCAGGGTATGCAATTTGCTTCCATAAAAAAATATTGGCACTTGTCGATCGGCCGCTTCTTTGACCAAGTGCAACATCAGCGAAGGACCGTAGACTCTTTTTTTCAATTGGGCCTTATGAAAAATATTTAAGGCCCAGCGCACAGGCTGTCCGTCCGGAACTACCCAGTCTAATGAATTTAATTGCGTTTTTAGTTGAGGACTATTATACCCTTCCATTAGCCCATGCACCGCTAAGGCTGCAATAGCACCCTTTGGAGATTCGTTATTAGTAATCGTATCAAAAACAAGTGAAGTAAGTTCCTCGTAAGTTGTAGCGGCCAATCGTATACCAAACAAATCCAGATACTGCATATGTTATGAAAAGAAGTAAAATTAAACTGGCATGGTCAATATTCCTTCTTTTA
>JBMSWW010000257.1:0-2179 GCA_049425065.1 Chitinophagaceae bacterium | reverse complement strand
ATCTAGTGGCCGCATAGTGACGGGATTCAGTACATTGATGATAACTCTGTTTCTGTTGCATGCATAGGTAGCCAGATCCAATCCGTTTAAGCCCAAATAAAATCCACTAAAAGCACTAGTGGCTGTAAAGTAGACCCCGCTACGTAA
This sequence comes from Chitinophagaceae bacterium, assembly GCA_049425065.1. Taxonomy (GTDB): domain Bacteria; phylum Bacteroidota; class Bacteroidia; order Chitinophagales; family Chitinophagaceae; genus JJ008. Next base: position 2,032 of record JBMSWW010000257.1, on the reverse strand, counting down.
ATTCAAATTATTGACCCGTGTAGTAAACTTCCACTCGCGGGTAGCAGGATCTATAAACAGTTTTTCTGCCGATGACTGCTGATGTTGATAAAAATGAGATTGATTAAACCCATATGCCTGTCCATTCAAATAAATAAAAGAAGCTGTATTCCAAACTGGCTGTCCTGTAGTCACTACAGGAGCCACCCTCCAGTAATACACTACACTATCCTGATAAGTGAGAGTGTGTCTAAACTCAATTAAACCTCCCCCGGAAGAAACCGCAATATTCACGCGTAGTGGAGAATTAAAAAGCGCCGTGGTATCTAACTGAAATTGATAGCTGCGTACTGGACTGAACGGATTTGCTGTTGAAGTTTTATAAACAATATTTTGTTGTCCAATTATTGAATACGGTGAAGGAGAAACTGGCCTGAGTTCATCCTCGTATATATAGAATTCCTTACTATAGCAATTATTGGTTTCAAAGAGTTCTTCATAGCGCCCCTCAGGATCAATACAAATGCTAATACTATTGAGTCCTTTATCACGGCTGGCAATAATGGGGATAGTATATCGTAAAGAATCTTCCAAGAAGAATCTACGCAGCGTGTCTCTTTTTACTAATTCCGTTTGTCCATTAGGATAGGTTCTTCTTAGTTCAACAGTAACAGGTCCATTAACCGCTTTTCCAATATTAAGCAATTGGGCCTTTACTGTAAATTGATTGTCCGCCACAGAAACAAAAGCAGGATCTACACTAACTTGTTGCGACTCGATTACAAAATCGGGTTTTGCAAAATTGCTATGTAAACGTATAACAGGATCTCCGTTCAAGGCCGATTGTTCGCAATGCAATCGAGCAAAAAAATCACCCTGACCTGTTATGGCCATATTTCTGTTTACCGCCTCCAACATGATTTCCCCAATAGTAGCCCCATATTTATACACCGAGGCGGTTTTCATTAATTGCTCATTATAGATATCTAGATAATTAACCAATCCCAAACTGGTACTGGCAATAGTAGCAACACCTCCCCGCTGATCGGCTAAAACAAATCTTTCTGAAATAGTTTCTTTCTCAATAAGACGGGTGCCTGTAAAATTGAAAAGATTACCCGCCCGACAACCCAGCATTATGTATACGGGATATTTACCAGGATTATTATAGCCCTCAGGATTATCTAAATTATACTCCAACGTATTAGCGGTGGAATGTCCGAAATATGTCATGAGCCCAATCCCTTCCTCAAAGAGATTATAAATCTTCTGAGAGCTAAGTAAGGCAACTGGGGCCGGGCTTAACTTACTAAAGGTGTTGATTCTAGCACCATAAAAACTATCCGCAATAATATTTCCAAAACGATTCATGGAACTGGCAATAACAGCGCCGAGCGCCTCTTCGTTGATTCCAATTATGTGTACCACATTTTTCATCCAAGCTTTATCATTCACCAATGGCGAAGGGGTACGTTGTGCAAGCTCAGCTTGTTTCACTTTAGCCAGGTATGTAGCAATTTCGTCTCCAGATATCACTGAAAGTCTTCCAATGGGCACTCGCGGAATAAGGTTAGGACCAGGATCTGAAGCTAATAAAAGATCAGAGGCCGGAGATCCGAAACTTGGCACAAAGGAGAGCTTTGTCAAATCGGGATTAGACTCATTTCCTCGCTCAATGGGATACAAGACACCTTTTCCAATGAGAAACACTGATTGCAGAGGTTGACCAAATATGGCTCTTGCCCACCGAATAAAATTCCTAATAGAATTTGGATGTCTTTTAATTCCAAAAGCAAATTGATCCTCTAGTTGATCAATCAAATAAGTTCTTGCCTGATAATTACCTCCCTCGCTTGAATTTCTGTATTGACGATATTCTTCAATTATATTAACTCCGCTTGTAGTCATTGACAAAGCAGGATGGGTAATAATCAAATAGTCCCCTTGATTAGCCGGCAGTGCATAATTGATAAAATTTCTGGATGCAATTTGTGTGACAGCTCTGGGCAATGTGGCGGAGGCGCTTACTAAAAGAAGTTTACGTGCTTGCAGA
>JBMSWW010000256.1:0-2182 GCA_049425065.1 Chitinophagaceae bacterium | reverse complement strand
TTTTTCTAACTCAGCCTCACGAGTTCCTACCGCAGCTTCTAATTCTATTTTGCGATTGGTTTCTACTTCTTGCTGTTCATTCAACTCCTTGTAAGATAGATTAAAGCCTTCTAAAGAAGCTTTTGCCAATTCAATACTAACCTCGCGGTACTCCTTCTTGATCTCGTGATACTTTTCTGCTTTTTTAGCTTGACTCTCCAACGCCTTAAGCTGGTTATTGATTTCGAAAAGCAAGTCCTCAATACGTGCAAGATCTTGCTCCGTGGCATCCAGCTTAGACTTAGCCTCTTTCTTTCTGGTTTTGTATATAGAAATGCCGGCAGCTTGTTCAAGCATTTTACGACGACTATTGTCTTTATCCTTGATCAGGTCATCCACCATATCTAACGCAATAATTGCATAGCTATCGGTGCTTACCCCTGTATCCATAAAAAGGTTTTGAATATCTTTTAAACGACATTGTACATCGTTCAATCGATACTCACTTTCTCCACTTTTATAAAACTTACGGGTGATGGTTACCGTACTAAAATCGGTGGGAAGAAGATTGCGGGTATTTTCAAAAGTCAGGCTCACTTCAGCCAGACCACTAGCACTTCTTGTTTTAGAACCATTAAAAACCAGGCTGTCCAGATTCTCACTTCTAAGATGACTAATCTTCTGCTCACCTATAACCCATCGAATACTATCAACGATATTAGATTTTCCGCATCCGTTAGGTCCAACTATACCGGTTATATTATCATCAAAATTGATAATTGTTTTATCAGCAAAACTTTTGAACCCCTTGATTTCTAAGCTCTTTAATCTCACAAATTACCTTTTTAAACTATGCAGGCGCAAGGGCGAATTTAGATTGAAAACGGGAGAAAGAGGCCCCTGCCCAGCTACAGTTATTCACATTTAATGCCAGAAAATGTGGGAAAAAGACTCTATTTATAAAATTGCTGTAAGCGTGAATTGGCAACTGCCTTAAATTTTTCCACTTTCTTCAAAATTCGTTTCGCATGTATCTGTTTTAACCCAAAATATAACCTTCCATCATACACATAACATGATTTAGATTATAAGAAGAACTTGCCAATTTTACGAAGCAATTCAGTTGTAATATCCCAGCAAACCTGCACAATATTCAGAAATAGGGTGTTGATAGACCTCCGATGGAAGGCCCTCCTGAATAATTGTCCCATTTTGTAATATAAGAATTCGGGAAGCCCACGAAAGAAGGTCTGCTCCGTCATGAGATACCATAATTGTAGTGAGCCCTAGTTCTCGCTCCAACCGATCCAGCATCTGTTTCATAGCTCTTTTATGAATTGCATCCAGATTCGAGAAAGGCTCATCCAGTAATAATAGTGAAGGGTTAGTGACCAAGGTTTTCGCTAATGCAACTCGTTGTCTTTCTCCTCCAGAGAGCTCCGTTGTTTTTCGTATCAACAAACGTCCAATGTCACATAAATCAATAATACGTTTTGCCTCTTCTTTCGTCAATATAGTTTTCATTTCAATTATCTCTCCTACCCGATAGTTATTCAACAACTCAAAATGCTGACTGAGATAGCCAATTTTATTATGACCTGGTAGCAATTTCTCCTCAGGTCCTAAGACACGAGCTCCTTGAAAATACACGGTTCCGTCATCAGGCTGCAGGAGTCCGGCAATAATCTTTAATAAAGTTGATTTGCCAGAACCCGTTTCTCCTGCAATCGCCAATCGTTCCCCCTGCGTTAACTGAAGTTGAATGTCATTAAGAACCAGAGGTTCCTTAAATGACTTACGCAATGACTTTACCACCAACCAAGACATGCTTTAAAATTTGATTGGTTACACTTTTCGTTGGGTAAGTATACTGGTCAAATCCAGTTGTTGATCTTTAGCTACTTCTTGGGCAGTTTCGTAGCCGGCATCTGCATGACGGAGAACGCCCATTCCTGGATCGTTTCGAAGTACTCTGGATAAACGAGCGGCCGCTTCGGCTGTACCATCAGCCACAATGACCATTCCAGAGTGAATGCTGTATCCCATTCCCACACCTCCTCCATGATGAAGACTCACCCAGCTGGCACCCCCGGCTGTATTCACCAAGGCATTTAAAATAGGCCAATCAGCCACCGCATCACTACCATCGAGCATTGACTCAGTTTCTCGGTTTGGACTAGCTACACTTCCCGTATCTAAATGA
>JBMSWW010000255.1:0-2191 GCA_049425065.1 Chitinophagaceae bacterium | reverse complement strand
GCCGCCCACACCAAAGCACTAACCTGCCCGCCAATACCAACTTTTTTAGCGGCAGTTATGAGCTCAGGACCAGGGATAGAAGCATAAATTACTTGTGGCCCCCCTTCCTTTTGAAAAGCGGGCTGCGAGAGTAATTCACGCAAGGTCCAAGTTACATCTCCAGCACCCCCTGCAGTAGGGTTGTCACCCATATCACTTATAATAAAGGGTTTTTGTTTAGAGTTCAAAGCTTTGGTAATACTCTCTTCAAATGATGCTGTAGGAGCTACAAAATCAAATTCATTACGAACAGCCCAAAATTGCGCAGCTAGGGCTTCAGCTTCTATTTTAACAGTTTCTTGGTTATCACCAGTTACCATAACAACAGCATGGTTTCGAGGCTCATCGGCCCATGCATATCCAATCCAAATTGCGGCATCCACAACACCTTCTTTTTCAACTGAATATGGAATTTTGGCATATAAACTTTTCCCAGGATCTATTCGTGTACTTGTTTTTTCTCCGGGCAGCAATATTGGAATGGGAATCCACGCTTTGTATTTGGGTTTACCTTTTCCTGAAATCAAACGGTCAAGTAACAGATCCACAGCTCTTTGTTTTGATTCTAAAGCGTCTTCATGAGGAGCCATTCGATAGCAAGTAATTAAATCAGAATGTTGGGCTAACCGCTCAGAAACATTTCCGTGCAGATCCATAGAAGTAGAAATTAGCATTTCGGTACCAAGTAGGGCCCTAATCTTTTGTATAAAATCACCTTCCGGGTCATCTAATCCTTCCACAGACATAGCCCCATGAATATCGAAGAAAAGACCATCATATGGGCTGTTTTTAGCGAGCATATTTAGAGTTACCTCAACCAATGAGTCATATGCTTTTCTAGTAACAATTCCACCTGGCAATGCATGCCCTCTTAAGGCAGGATACCATTCAGCCGCTTTGCGCTGAGATTTCCCTTCTTCTAGAAATGGATAATAATCAAAAACAGCTTCATTTGTTTTAGCTAAAAATGCTTCAGCCGTTGTTTTTGCAGGAGAAAAAGTACTTGACTCGATGGCTAATCCTGCAATAGCTATTTTGAGGGTACTCTTATTATCTCCCTCATTTTTACATGTATTTAATAATAGTAGCAATACTAAAAAGAGAGTTAATTTTATTATCCAATTTATCATGTAGTTTAAATTTTACTAAAGATAGCGACTTTCTATACATTGATTTTAATACCATGATTACAAATCATTTCAATGATAATTTCCTATCTTAAATTTTTAATAACTCTTTTAATTTTAATTTATGAAAAAGGTAGTGTATTGGTCTATTGTTGCAGCTTTGGCTGGTCTCTTATTTGGTTTCGATACCGTTGTAATTTCTGGAGCGGATAAAAAATTACAATCCTTATGGCAGTCGTCAGATAGTTTTCACGGATTTATTGTTATGGCAATGGCCCTTTGGGGAACAGTTGCTGGAGCTTTTATTGGGGCTGTTCCTACACAACGATTTGGCCGCAAAAAAACTCTTTTTAGTATCGGAATTTTATATACGCTATCAGCCCTAGGTTCCGCTTTTGCCAATGACCCCTACACTTTTGCCGCCTTTCGATTTATTGGTGGTTTAGGCGTTGGGATTTCAACAATAGCTGCACCAGCATATATATCAGAAATTGCTCCAGCTAAACACCGTGGCCGTTTAGTAGGTTTGTATCAATTTAGCTTGGTGTTCGGAATTTTACTGGCTTTTATTTCTAATTTTTTGCTTAGTTCACTAGGTGAAAACGCCTGGCGATGGATGATGGGAGTTGAAGCCTTTCCTGCTATTGCGTTTACACTCCTCTGCTTAGGAATTCCAGAAAGTCCGAGATGGCTGCTTTCCGTTGGAAAAAAAGATCAAGCAAAAGCCATTTTTTTAGAAATTGATCCTAACTCCTCTTTTGATGATGTCATAAATGATTTGACGGCAATTGATAATAATCAAAATAAAACAGAATCTATTTTTGATAAAAAATACAGATTTCCCTTATTATTAGCTTTTTACGTTGCTTTTTTTAATCAGCTTTCAGGGATAAATGCCTTTTTATATTATGCACCTCGAATTTTTGAAGAAGGGGGTTTAGGGGAAAACGCATCATTATTGAGTAGTGTTGGGATAGGAATTACCAATTTATTATTCACTTTTGTTGGGATTAGTTTAATAGACA
>JBMSWW010000254.1:0-2204 GCA_049425065.1 Chitinophagaceae bacterium | reverse complement strand
TTTCCATTTTCTTTTTGGGGTTTATTTCGCTGTATCCTCCGATTTTAAAATTACTTAATTACGTATGGAACTTTCAAATATCAATAGAGACAGAAAAACAAAAAGAAAATCTGCGGTAGACCTTGGGAATATGGTGTATGGCAAGGTACCTCCTCAAGCAAAGGAATTGGAAGAGGCTGTATTAGGTGCTATCATGCTGGAAAAAACTGCATTTGATGTGGTGGTAGAGATCTTAAAGCCTGATTGTTTTTATGTGGAGGCACATCAGCGCGTGTTCTCAGCGATGCAATCCTTGGCGAATAAAAGTCAGCCCATTGATATTTTAACGGTAGCAGAAGAGCTACGCTTCAAGGAAGAATTGGATTTAATAGGAGGCCCTTATTATCTTACCAAATTGACAAATGCTGTTGTGTCTGCGGCTAATATTGAAGCGCATTCACGCATCATTTTTCAAAAATATATTCAACGAGAATTGATTCGCGTGAGTGGAGAGATTATCAATGATGCCTTTGAAGATTCTTCCGATGTATTCGATCTATTGGATGATGCGGAGAGTAAATTATTTGAGATTACGAATAATAATCTTCGAAAAAATTTTGAAACTATCGACTCCGAGTTGGTGAATACGATCAAGCGAATCGAAGATCTGCGTCATAAGAATGAAGACATTACCGGCGTTCCTAGTGGATTTCCTTCGCTGGACCGAGTAACCTATGGCTGGCAAAAAACTGACTTGATCATCTTGGCCGCACGTCCCTCGGTAGGTAAAACTGCTTTTGCTTTAAATCTTGCTCGAAATGCCGTGATGCATCCAGGGAAAGCTACGCCGGTAGCTTTCTTCTCCTTAGAGATGAGTGCGGGTCAGCTGGTGCAACGTATTCTGTCTGCAGAAAGTGAAATCTGGTTAGAAAAAATCAGTCGAGGAAAAATGGAAGAGCATGAAATGAAGCAATTGTATGCGAGAGGCGTACAACGTTTGGCGCAAGCTCCTTTGTTTATTGATGATACGCCGGCCCTGAACATTTTTGAATTGCGCGCTAAATGTCGTCGGTTGAAAAATAAACATGATATTGGCATGGTCATCATCGATTACTTGCAATTAATGAGCGGTACTGGAGAAAACAGAAGTAGTAATCGTGAACAGGAGATCAGTAATATTTCTCGTAACCTAAAAGCACTTGCGAAAGAGCTCAGTATTCCCATTATTGCTTTATCACAATTAAGTCGTGCGGTAGAGACAAGAGGTGCGGGTAAAGATGGTACCAAGATGCCTCAATTGAGTGACCTGCGCGAATCAGGTGCTATTGAGCAGGATGCGGATATGGTTATGTTTCTCTATCGTCCAGAGTACTACGATATCACTACAACGGAGATGGGTGAAAATAACAGAGGAGAAACTCATGTGCGTATATCTAAGCATCGTAATGGTTCGCTGGAAACAATCACGCTGCGGGCCTTACTGAATATTCAAAAGTTTGTGGAAGACGGAGGGGGGGGTATGGGCGTAACCGGTCTTTCGGGTAACTGGAAACCGGTGAGTGATGTGGACGGCGATGGAGGAGCTCGTGTGTTTGTGCAAACCGGAAGCAGAATGAATGATCTAGACACTGATACCGACGACTTGCCTATTTAGTTATGCAGGCTCCATTCTTCTATACGGATTCTTATTTGCAAGGCATAACCACACTTCTTCTCGATGAAGAGAATAGTCGTCATGCCGTGCAAGTATTACGCTTAACCAAAGGAGCTCAAATTCTTCTCACTGATGGTAAAGGTCATTTGTTAGCTGCTACCATCATTGATGATCATCGCAAGCATTGCCAGGTATCTATTGAGTCTGTAGCGTTTTTTCCAAGATCAGTGAAACAGGTTACGCTGGCCATTTCTTTACTCAAGAATAGAAATCGTTTTGAGTGGTTATTAGAAAAAATTACAGAGTTAGGCGTTACCCGAATTATACCGTTGCGCTGTGCAAGAACTGAAAAAGAATCAGCGCGTATGGATCGTATGGAAGCGGTACTGATCAGTGCTTTGCTGCAGAGCCGTCAAGTTTGGTTACCTGAATTAAAAGATACTGTCAACTTTACTTCCATTAGAGACTGGAAGTTGTCAACTGGTTCCAACTTTATTGCTTATTGTGAGGAGGTTTCTAAAAAACCCTTGGGAGAATCGATTTCAAGTGCGGCCGCTCAACGATTGATTTG
>JBMSWW010000253.1:0-2205 GCA_049425065.1 Chitinophagaceae bacterium | reverse complement strand
CTAGTTTTGGACAACTTATCTTTTAGTTCTAATACCAGTCTTTCTGCTGATTTTTTGCCGATCCCTTTGATGGATTCCAGGGCTTTGGTATCGCCGCGTAGGATGGCCCCGGCCAGCTCCTCGGGTTTTAGATAAGATAACATGACCTTAGCGGTAGAAGCTCCTACCCCGGATACACTTATAAGATGTTGAAATAGATCCTTTTCGGCAATATCGTGAAACCCATACAAGAGGTGGGCATCCTCGCGAATGATTAAGTGGGTATATAGGGTCCCCTCTTTTAAATCCTGAATTTTGGAATATGTATTAAGACTTATGTGGACCTCGTAGCCAACCCCTTGTACGTCCACCCAAACCTGAGCGGGGGTTTTATGCACAAAGCTCCCTTTGAGAAATGCGATCATACTGCAAGTTAAGGGCCGACCGGTGCTTTACCTTATTTTTGCCCGATTTTTCAAAACCAACCCATGACTACAAGAATCAATGCCGCTATCACGGCGGTTGGAGGATATGTTCCGGAAGATAAACTAACCAATTTTGACTTGGAAAAAATGGTGGATACCAATGATGAGTGGATAAGAACCAGAACCGGTATTAGCGAGCGCAGATTATTGAAAGGCGAGGGAAAAGCCACGTCGGACATGATTATTCCTGCTGTTCAGGAGCTCTGCCAAAAAAGAGGCATTCAGCCAGAAGAAATTGAGTGTTTAATAGTGGCTACCGTTACCCCCGACATGGTATTCCCAGCTACCGCCAATATTGTTTGTAATAGACTCGGAGCCGTTAATGCCTGGGGATTTGACCTGGCCGCTGCCTGTTCTGGATTCTTATTTGCATTGGCGCAAGGAGCGGCTTTAATTGAGAGTGGGCGCTATAAAAAAGTAGTGGTATGTGGAGCAGATAAAATGAGTTCTATTATCGATTATACTGACCGAGCTACTTGCATCATCTTTGGAGATGGCGCTGGTGCCGTTTTATTGGAGCCCAGCGAAGAACCGATAGGTATTATGGATTCCATTTTAAAAACTGATGGAAGTGGTGCTCAATTTTTGCACATGAAAGCCGGAGGTTCTTTGAAACCTGCCAGTCATGAAACAGTGAATAATCGTGAACATTTTGCCTATCAAGAAGGGCAGGCCGTTTTCAAATTTGCGGTGAAAGGAATGGCTGATGTAAGTGCAGAATTGATGGAAAAAAACAACTTGACTAGTGAAGATATTGCCTGGCTGGTACCCCACCAGGCTAATCTCCGCATCATTGATGCTACGGCTAACAGGATGGGACTTTCTTCTGATAAAGTTATGATCAATATTCAGCGTTTTGGAAACACTACCGCTGCCACTATTCCCCTTTGTTTGTGGGAATGGGAACAAAAATTAAATAAAGGTGACAATATTATTTTAGCTTCATTTGGTGGCGGTTTTACCTGGGGTGCTATCTGGGTAAAATGGGCGTACAATCCTAAAAACTGATTACATGAAAAAAAACAAATTGAAAGGTTGGGGATCGGTAGCTATTCATAGCGGACATCAAAAAGATCCGTTTTATGCGCATTTAACTCCTATTTACGCGAGCAGCACCTATATTTTCGACTCTGCAGAGCAAGGCATGCATCGCTTCACCGGACAGGAGCAAGGATATATCTATGGACGTTGGGGCAGCCCCAGTATAAGTGAAGCCGAAGATAAAATTGCAGCGCTAGAAACCTTTGGACTTGACATAGAAACAAAAGCCATTTTACATTCGTCCGGAATGGCCGCTATCACTACCTTGTTGATGAGCACACTCAGTCAAGGGGATAAAATTCTTTCTCATTTTTCATTATACGGAGGGACCGATGAATTAGTGCACCGGATTCTTCCACGATTTGGAGTTTCTGCAGTAATTGAAGACCTGCGTGATCTGCAAAAAGCAGAAGACGCCTTGAAAGCAGACCCCCACATTAAGATGCTTTACCTAGAAACCCCAGCTAATCCTACTATTCAATGTGTAGACATTGCTGCCCTTAGTGCCTTGGCTAAAAAATACAATTGCCTTGTAGCTTGTGATAACACGTTTGCTACCCCTTACTTACAGCAACCATTTGCTCTGGGTGCTGACTTTATTGTTCACTCCACCACTAAATTTTTGAATGGACATGGAACAGCCATCGGTGGCGTATTGATCGGGAAAGATGTAGAACGCATGAAGGGCCCCATTATGAAG
>JBMSWW010000252.1:0-2206 GCA_049425065.1 Chitinophagaceae bacterium | reverse complement strand
ACAATACCCGCGTAAGTTTTAAAATTGAAAAAAATGAGGGTGTTTAAGGCCGTGAGTACTAAAAGATTAGAAGCCAATTCGCGTAAGCTGATGCTAGCCAGATTTAGGTTATTTCCTATCAAGTAGGCTACAATCAATGCTGCATTGCATAGAAGAATGTCAATTAAAAAAATAATCCAGCGGGGAACGATATTAACTTTCATAGGTTTAAGTCATGACAAAAATTACCTTTTTCAGGGAGACTACCAACTATATATGATTGTTTTTTATTATCCTATATAGTGATTTCAATTACTATAAGAGAAAGTCCTTAAAATAATGGCAGATTACTACTCAATACGCCTTCTCATCGCCTTTCAACAAATTGACAATGGTCTGAAAGATGATCTGACAGTCCAACCAAAAACTCCAGTTTTCAATATACCATAGATCAAAGGCCACTCTGGTGCGCATTTCCAATTGACTTTGTACTTCTCCTCTGCTGCCATTTACCTGCGCCCAACCCGTGATACCGGGTTTTACTAAATGCCTCAGCATGTAGTGCTGCACCACATCTTTAGATTCCAGCGAGAGGGGAATGGGATGCGGACGAGGTCCTACCACCGACATGTCACCGAGTAAGACATTGATAAACTGAGGAAGTTCATCCAAACTTGTTTTTCGAAGAATTTTTCCTACCGACGTTACTCTATGATCATTACGTGAGGCCTGTTGAAATGTGCCTTGAGTGGATTGGTCATTTAACCGCATGGTGCGGAATTTCAAACAACGTATTCTCTTGTTATTAAGCCCCCACCGGTCTTGAATAAAAAACACCGAGCCTTTGGAATTTAATTTAATAATAAGGGCCATCATTGGTATTAACCAACTTAAAAAGAATACGACCACCAATAAGGAAAATAAAATATCAAATGCTCTTTTAAAAAAACGATTCTCGGGATCATCTAGAGGAAAATACCGAAGTCCTACCACGGGGAATCCTGCATAACTGGTAACACGCAGCGAAGTAGAATCCAATCGATTAAAATCATTAATTACACTCAATTGAACTTTTTTCTGTTCACAACAATCTACTACATAGTTGATCTGTTCTACCTGGCTATTAGGGAGTGATAAAAAAACTTCATCTATACTGTTAGTGTCAAGTACTTCAGCAAGTTGTTGAATGGGCCCTAGGTAATTTTCGGGCAATTGCGGAGTGGGTGCATCGGCAAGATAGCCTACAATGGAGAATCGCAAATTATTGATCAGCATGCCCGATCTGTAAAAATTGGCCCCCTGGTCGGCCGTGCCTACCACTACAATATTCCTTACATACTTGTACTGGCTTCGGATAAAGGCGATAATTACCCGGTAAAAATATTTTGCAAAAGGAAAGGTCAGTAAAAGCAATAAATGATAGACCAATACCAGACTTCGGTAATGATCCAAATCTTCCAAAAAAAGAGCCATTAAAAAAACAAGAATAAGCAGATGCAAAAAAATGACTCGTATAAAAATGGTCATCTCTTGAGAAAAAGAAAAAAGAGTAACGCTGATATAAAAATGAAATACTCGAGCGCAGAGATACCATATCAATAAACTACCTATCAGTAGATACGCGTTGACCCCTTGGAAAACCAATTCCCATTTTCCTACAAATAAACCTACAGCTGTTGTAAAGCAAATAAACAGCAATACCCAATCCAGAAGCAGACGTATTAAATAATTAATGCGGGCAGTACTCAGCATAATGATAGCTTTACAGCTTCGATTTTTGAGCAGGAGAAAAAACGCCCAGCAAAAATAAAAGGATAAAAAATCCAGTGCCTGCCATGGTTCCAACCAGCATGGCCTGATACCAGGGCCAGTATATCTTTTTAAGCGGCATTACCGGCTTATCAATAATCTCTATAGTAGGAGTTTCTTGTATCAGTGCGGTACGATTTATTTCAAGCGATTTGTTCAGATCGGCATAGACTACACTCAGCATTGTCTTTTCGCGAGCACTAATATCCAGGTTGGCAAAAGTAGAAACCTGCCCGGGATTGGCATTAAAAAGATTGGCTGCGGCAGTGCTGTAGGTTTGCTTGTTCAATAACAAAGAAATACTGTCTGCTTTTTTCTGTAAGCGCTCCACATTAATGCGCAATCGTTTGGTTTTGGTATTAATGTAAAGATCCGCTGCTTCTTTGATCAATCGTAGCGCTATCTGCTGACTAAGCAA
>JBMSWW010000251.1:0-2212 GCA_049425065.1 Chitinophagaceae bacterium | reverse complement strand
GCTGGCATAAATATGGAGGAGCTCCCATTGGGTCTGCTTGGAAAGTTGCTGAGGGTTGCTTGTATCTTGACCCAAGTGTAAAGGAAGATTGGCAAATTAAAGGAGGAGGGGATATTGTTACGGATAAAAAGTTTTCAAACTTTCATTTGAAACTAGAGTGGAAAGTGGCAAAAAACGGAAATAGCGGCATCATGTTTTATATCCATGAAGACAGTGCTAATTATCGCTGGCCTTGGATGACTGCTCCTGAAATGCAGGTGCTGGACAATGAGGGGCACCCCGATGGAAAAATAATAAAGCACAGAGCGGGCGATTTATATGATTTAATTTCTTGTAGCCAAGAGTCTGTTCGACCTTTTGAACAATGGAATTCAGTGGAGATACGCAGTTTTCAAGGTCAACTGGAAATGTGGCTCAATGGGGTCAAGGTGGTGTCTGTAAAGCTATGGGGAGAAGAATGGAAGAAGCTAATTGCCTCTAGTAAATTTGCTTCTATGAAAGGATTTGGGGTCTACCAAGAAGGCAATATAGGTCTACAGGACCATGGTGATAAAGTATGGTTCCGTAATATTAAAATCAGACCATTAAATTGATTATTCCACCTTTGATACTTTCAACACATTGGTAGGGAGGTGCAAATGAATTGGAGTACTTCCGGTATTCACTACTATATCGCCCTTTTTAAGAAAGCTTCTCTCCTTTAGGATATTGATCTGGTCTTGGAATATTTCATCAAGACTCTCTTCTTCATCATAGTAGAAGGCGCGCACTCCCCAACTTAGACTTAATTGATTTACCAATGTTCGTTCTTTGGTAAATACATAAAGTGGGGCCTTAGGCCGGTAGCTGCTAAGCATAAAGCCCGTGTAGCCACTTTGAGTCATGCCAATGAGCGCGTCTGCATTTATTTCTTCTGAAATTTTACAGGCATTATAGCAGATGGCATCGCTCAGTAAAGAGGGAGAGTGTGCTTGGGGTCGCAACATCTCCTCTCGATTATAATCATAGGCCTTGGCTTCTACCTCTAAAATAATACGCGTCATTGTTTCAACCACCAATTTGGGATAATTTCCGGTGGCAGTTTCTCCGCTTAGCATCACGGCATCTGTACCCTCTAGCACGGCGTTAGCTACGTCAGTAATTTCACTTCTATTGGGTTTGGTGCGATCGATCATACTTTCCATCATCTGCGTAGCCACAATAACAGGCTTGGCACGGTGGATACATTTTTTAATGATGTCCTTTTGAATCAATGGAACTGCTTCTACAGGAAGTTCTACTCCTAAATCTCCTCTCGCAATCATGACCCCATCACTTTCAACTATGATGTCTCTTAAGTGAGTAATCGCCTGCGGCATTTCAATCTTGGCGATCACTTTTGCCTTATGCTTTTTAGCCTTAATTCTTTTTTTAGATCTCGTATGCAATTAGGCGTTCTTACAAAGGAAAGCGCCACCCAATCTACAGGGTGTTGTAAAATAAAATCAAGATCCTGTAGGTCTTTTTCTGTGAGCGCAGGAAGAGAGATATTGGTATCGGGTAAGTTAACTCCTTTTTTAGGCAGCAATACTCCTCCTAAAGCAACAGTCACTTTTACATCTTGGTTGGGAAGAATTTCAGTGACCACTACTTCCAATTTTCCGTCATCTATCAAAATCTTTTCACCCACTTTCACATCCTTGTGTAGATCATTATAGGAGACAAAAATTCTTTCTTTTGTTCCCATCACTTTCTCATTGGTAAACACTAAGGTGTCGCCGTCGGCAATAGGCAGTGAGCCATTTTCCAAATCTCCTACACGGAGTTTTGGGCCTTGCAAATCGGCAAGAATGGCAATGTTGTAGGGCTCTGTCTTGTTAATTCTTAAAATCTGCTCTATAATACGTGCTTTGTCTTCATGGTTGCCATGAGAAAAATTTAAACGAAAAACATTCACACCGGCTCTTACAAGTTCTAGCATTTTATCATAGGTGTCGCAGGCTGGGCCTACGGTGGCTACAATTTTGGTTCGTTTATAAGCGTGAAGTCGTCCTGCTTCATTATCATATTCGCGATGCAGGTATTTATCAATGTGTTTGGTCATGTTTATTTTTTAGTTAGCTGGCTAGGATTTTAACAATCTTTAGCCATTCTTCGCTGATTGTCCCTTTGGTTTTTACGGCTTGCTCAAGTGGGATATAATTCATCTTGTTATTCTGAATGCCAACAAAAA
>JBMSWW010000250.1:0-2250 GCA_049425065.1 Chitinophagaceae bacterium | reverse complement strand
TTGAAGAAGGAATTTAAACGTGGTCAGTTTATTCCGGATGCCAACAGCACTTTGCGTTTAACGTACGGATATATTAAACGATATAAACCCAATGACGCAGAAATCCACTTGCCTTACACCACGCTCAAAGGGGTATTTGAAAAGGCCAATACGGCACCTGACTACAGATTACCCTCCATAGTTGCCGATAAGCTGCGGATCAAGGATATACCGGCCATTTTTACAGATAAAGAAACAGGAGAAGTGGCAGTGGCATTTTTGTATAACCTTGATACAACAGGTGGAAACAGCGGAAGTGCCGTATTGGACGCAGAAGGTAATCTAATTGGGATCAATTTTGACAGAAGCTTTACAGCCACCATCAATGATTATGCCTGGAATGATCAGTATAGCCGCAGCATTGGCTGTGATATACGTTACGTTTTATATGTGGTAAAATATGTAGGACAAGCCGAACACCTGCTAAATGAAATTGGGGTAACCCTCTAACATGATTTTAGTTGTTGCGTAACACTGGTTACAATCACTCTATTTTTTTAGTGCTTATTTTGCTGTAATAAAAACAACATGGGAATTCTATCATTATTATTCGGCAAAAAAGAAACGGTTAACTTTAAAGAACTCATTCAACAAGGGGCTATTGTGCTCGATGTTCGCACAACCAATGAATTTAAGGCAGGCCATATTAAAAATGCGAAAAATATTGCAGTGCAGCAACTGCAGTCACAATTAAACAAACTAGACAATCAAAAACCCATCATTACTTGTTGTGCTTCCGGAATGAGAAGCGCCTCTGCCGTTAGTATACTTAAAAAGGCAGGTTTCAAGGCCTACAATGGTGGTAGCTGGCAATCACTTAAAAATAAATTATCATGAGTGAAAGTAATTCTTTTGATTCTATAATAAACAGTAATGTTCCAGTACTATTAGATTTTCATGCTACCTGGTGCGGTCCATGCAAAACACTTGCTCCTATATTGGAACAGGTAAAAAAATCACTGGGTGATACCGTTAAAATTATAAAAATTGATGTTGATAGAAACCCGGCTTTAGCCAGCAAACTCAGTATCAGTGGAGTTCCTACCTTAATTCTATATCGCAACGGGAAGCTAATATCGCGTAATTCAGGAGTATTGCCGGCACATGAAATCATCAAATTGATTCAGGCCGCAGTATAAAAAAAGAGCATCCTGAGGATGCTCTTTTTTATGATAATGAATTTATTAATTATTCAGGTTTAGATTCTTCCTCATTGGATGCATCCTCAGTAGGTGAGTCTTCATTAGAAGCTGACTCTTCCGTCTGCACTGGCTCTGCGATTTCCTCAACTTGTGGCTCCTCAGCAGGAGTATTCTCAACAGAAGCTGTAGTTTCCTCAATAACGGCAGTTTCTTCAGCAACTACGCTTTCTTCAACCGGAAGTACTTCTGCTACCTCAACAACTTCCGCTGCTACTTCTGTAACAGGAGTAGAAGATGTTTTGGGAGAATTTGAAGCTGCCTTGCTACGTCCACGGCGAGTTTTCTTAGTATCTTTTTTATCGGTACCAAATCCCTGGAAATATTCATTGAAGTCAACCAACTCAATAAAAGCCATTTCGGCATTGTCACCCATACGGTTTCCAACCTTCAATATACGAGTATAACCTCCTGGTCTGTTAGAAACTTTCGCACCTACCACCGTAAAGAGTTCTTTTACTGCCTCCTTGTCTTTGAGATAAGCAAAAACAGTTCTTTGGTTGTGCGTTGTTGAATCCTTACCCTTGGTAATTAATGGTTCCACATAGGTTCTAAGTGCTTTAGCCTTTGCCAAAGTTGTGGTGATACGCTTATGAATGATCAGCGATGATGCCATATTGGCCATCAATGCTTTGCGGTGTGGGGCTGTGCGGCCCAAATGATTTACTTTTTTCCCGTGTCTCATTGCCCTTAGTCTTCGTTTAAGTTATACTTGAGGATTTCCATACCGAAGTGAAGACCTTTGTCACGAACGAACTCTTCAAGTTCAGACAAAGATTTCTTTCCAAAATTCCGGAATTTCAGGAGATCGTCAATGTGATATTGAACCAACTCACCTAGTGTTTTAATTTCTGCAGCTTTTAAGCAATTGTATGCACGTACAGAAAGATCAAGGTCTGCTAGGGGAGTCTTCAGTATTTTACGCATTTGAAGGAATCCTTCGTCCACTTCTTCAACAGCTTTACTGGCTTTTGACTCAGGCATGATGTTTTCATCACTAAAGAGTACAAAG
>JBMSWW010000249.1:0-2251 GCA_049425065.1 Chitinophagaceae bacterium | reverse complement strand
AATTATAGATATTATTACGAAAACCAGAAAAAGTTCCTCCTGATAGTTTTTATCTCCAAGGTGAGATAATGAATTTATTAATCGTGACCAAAATAGATAAATGATTAAGGTAACAATAGCAGGGATAAGGTACTGTCCATTTATATAGGGCAAGTTAAACTGGCCGGGCTGTTTTTTTATACGAGGCAACATCAAAACGCCTCCTGAAACTAATACAAAGGCAAATAAAGTTCCAATACTGGTTAGATCTGTAACTAAATTACTCTCAAGAAATAAAGCACTAGCACCAACAATTAATCCCGTTATAATAGTAGAAAATCCTGGTGTTTTATATTTTTTATGAATTGTTTCAAATTTCTTTGGCAATAATCCATCCCTACTCATACTCATCCAAATCCTTGGCTGACCAATTTGAAACACTAGCAAAACGGAGGTGGTAGCTACTACGGCACTGAAAGATACGATATGCTCAATCCATGGAGCTCTATTTTTAAAGACAAAAGAAAGTGGATCACTTACCCCATAGAAATGACTATAATGCTCCATTCCTGTAAGCACAAGTGCAATTAAAATATATAAACCTGTGCAGATTAATAAAGTATAAATCATGCTTCTGGGCATGTCACGCTGAGGATTTTTAGACTCCTCCGCCATAGTGGAAATAGCATCAAATCCTATGTATGCAAAAAAAACTGCTGACACTCCTTTTAATACACCTGTAAAGCCATTAGGCATAAAGGGCATCCAGTTATTAGTATCTACAAAAAAAGCACCTGCTCCAATTACAAAAAGAATAACTCCAAGCTTAAAAATTACCATTAGATTGGCAGTCTTTTTACTTTCCTTAATTCCTACAAAAGCTAACCAAGTTACTAGAGCTATTATTATAAAAGCAGGAAGATTGAAAAAAATAGGCATAGATCCTATACGAGGAGCATTTTCAAAGGCCTTTACTACAAATTGATAGGAACTAAGTTTTACAGGATCCAATAAATTAGCACCTTGAAGGGCCGTTACAGCCTCTTGATAGGCTTGGTTAGCAGTGGCGTAATCCACCAACATCCAATCCGGAAGATGAATATTGAAAATATATACCAAGAGGTTATTAAAATAACTACTCCACGAGATGGCTAACACTATATTACCAATGGCATATTCTAAAATCAAGGCCCAACCAATTACCCAGGCTACGATTTCACCAAAAGTTACATAAGCATACGTATAGGCACTGCCAGATGTGGGTACACGGCTGGCGAATTCAGCATAACATAGTGCTGAGAAACCGCAAGTAACTGCTGTAATTATAAAAAGTAAAGAAATTCCTGGCCCCCCATTATAGGCAGCTTCTCCAATGGTGGAAAAAATACCGGCACCCACAACGGCTGCTACACCCATAAAAGTTAGATCCCTAACACCTAAAACTTTTTTTAAATCGGTACATCCCTTTTCGTGATCATGGCGTCCTTCTATATCTAAAGACTCAATGGATTTTCTCCGGAAAACAGAATAAGACATTCGTTGGCTTAAAGTTGGTCTTCCCGAAAATAGGAATTTATACATCACGCTGTACCAAATACAAGGCTAAATCTTTGAGTGAAGACTTACGAGAGGCTAACACAGCTGTTTTTTCTAAATGATCTAACGCCTCGGTTAAAAACCGACTTTTTAAGGCAAGGGCCCATTCGTCAACCTTACAAGCTCTATAAATAGCCAATACTTGTTCCACCTTATCGGCTGAATTAGAATCAAGTAATAAGCGTAATTGGTTTTTATGCTCTACAGAGGCTGAAGTCAAAGCATGAATAAGTAAAAATGTTTTCTTATTAGAAAGGATATCGCCTCCCACTTGTTTACCAAATTTAGCAGGGTCTCCAAAGGCATCCAAATAGTCATCTTGTACTTGGAATGCTAGTCCCAATTTTCTACCAAACTCATAGATATGATTTTGATTGCGCTCCCCTGCACCACCGATAATTGCCCCCATTTTTAAGGAAGCCGCAAGTAACACTGATGTTTTTTTCTCAATCATCTCTAAATAGGATTCCAGCGTTACTTCCTGCATTTTTTCAAAATCCATATCTAGTTGCTGACCCTCACAAACTTCGATTGCGGTTTTATTGAAAAGAGTTAGGATCGGGTGTAAAAAACGTTCTTCTACTTTGTTTAGATACTCATAAGACTTAATCATCATCGCATCACCGGCTAATAGGGCAATGTTATTGCCATACTTTACATGAACAGTTTCCATGCC
>JBMSWW010000248.1:0-2263 GCA_049425065.1 Chitinophagaceae bacterium | reverse complement strand
CATAGCTCTGGTGTAGATCTCAGTTAGTTTTTGCTTGGTATGTTGTGGAAAATCGCCCCGCATCATCCAGTCATAATATTGAGGTTCAGCCTTAATCACTTCCGCGACCGAACGACCTTTAAATTTCACAAAATTGAATACCTCTACCCCATTCTCCATTACAAAGCGTCTGGCAAAATCTACAATCGTTTCTTCCCCGATTTGCTTCAAAACTGTCTCCACCGTATTCCCCAAGGCAGGATAGCGCTCTAATTGGGCCTCCAGAATTTCATAAGTGGCGGTGGCATCTACTTCAGCGCTATGCGCCCCTTCCAGAATTTTACCGCAATAGAACTGATAGGCAGCCCCCAATGTCCTTGGCTCCATTTTATAAAAAACCTGCTGCACATCCAGCATTTTACGACCTTTCATATCGAAATCAACCTCTGCACGCAAAAACTCTTCCATTAAGAGGGGAACATCAAAACGATTAGAATTATACCCTGCTAAATCGCAACCATCCAGCATTTGCTTCAGCTCCTGTGCCACCTGCTGGAATGAGGGAGCGTCTTTCACCATTTCATCGCTTATACCATGAACTTCGCTTGATGCGGCAGGAATGGGCATTCCCGGGTTGATTAATTTTCGTTTAGTGCTACGGGTCCCATCGCCCAGTATTTTCACAATGGCGATTTCAATTATTCGATCAGTTCCCAGGTTTACACCGGTAGTTTCCAAGTCAATAAATGCCAGTGGTTTTGTAAGTTGTAACATTGCAGTAAAGTTAGTGTTTTCAATTAGCGAATGATTAAAATTATCTTCCCTTTAAACGATTGTCAAGGGGGTGGCACAAACAAAATGACTAGATTTGTGCTCACATAAACTAAGGATCATGAAAAAAACAGTTTTTACGCTATTTTTCACCTTGGCAGTACTAAGCTTGATTTCTTCTTGTGCTGTTCCCAGAGAAGGATGCCCCATGAATGCATCACCCAGATCAAAATATAAAGGATAATATGGCTCTACCCTGGATTCCACTTGAACGTGAAGAACAATTGGAAGAGATAAAATTAAAAAGTCATGAATCCCCTTGCATTATCTTCAAACATAGTACTCGTTGTAGCATAAGTAAAGTAGCCCTACAACGCTTGGAAAACACTAAAGAACAGTCCTCAATAGCCTCCTATTATTACTTGGACCTGCTTAAATTTAGACCCATCTCCAACAAAATAGTTGAGGTATTTAAAATTCATCACGAATCACCACAGGTTCTTATAATTGACAAAGGTGAATGCGGTTATGAGGAAACACATTTAAGCATTGACGCCGATGATCTTCAAGAGCAAATAAATAAAATTTTATCCTCCAAACAGAACAGTTAAATCACGCCCCCTACTAAAGCCCTTGCGCATTGATGAAATTCACAAGGGAAGCCGTATTGTTTAGCTTCAACTTGCGAAGGATATTGTAGCGATGCACTTCCACCGTTTTTAAAGAAATATCTAATCGCTTAGCAATTTCTTTAGAAGACAATCCATCTTTAATTAACTGAACTACATCAATCTCTCGTCGAGACAATAAATTCAAATCCGGGTGCTCACTATCCTCCTCCAACTCTTGTTGCGCTACAATATTTTTAATTTCCTCACAGATATACTTGTTGCCTGCTTTCACTTCTAAGATGGCAGCCACCAACTCATCTTTAGAGGAATTCTTAGTCACATACCCTCTGGCCCCCATTTGAAACATTCTACGAGCATAAGCTGGCATCGAATGCATAGAAATTGCAACAATACGCAGGTCGGGTAAATCTCGCAGTAAAAGTTTAGTAGCTTCAAACCCATTCACAGGTGCCATATTAATGTCCATCAAGACAATATCGGGAAGATGCGTCTTCGCTAGCTGTACCGCTAACTCCACATCACTAGTTTCACCCACAATTTTAAAACGAGCATCTGCGCCAAGAATAATTGACCAAGACTCACGAATCATTTTATGATCGTCGATCAATAGTAAAGAAATCTTTTCCATAGAAAAGGGATTACACAGGATTAGGTTATTGCAATATAACCTTTTTTTAAAGTTGCTAAAAATATTGCAAAAGAATCTTTGTGAATTCGTTCAACGATAAAGAGCCCGTAGTTTTTTTCGATTACCTACTATCCACTGTACATCATCCCATTCAATAACGGTATCAGAAGAAGGATTTAATATTCGTATCCCTTTACGTTCAATACCAACTACCAGACCATCCGTTTCTTCTCTAAGTCGAGACTCTCTAAGG
>JBMSWW010000247.1:0-2269 GCA_049425065.1 Chitinophagaceae bacterium | reverse complement strand
GAAATTAAAGGGGTTCGCTTTGCAGAAGTAACCTTGCATACCGGTCTCGGCACTTTTCGTCCTATTGAAGTAGAAGATCTGAGCAAGCATAAAATGGACGCTGAATATTATAATATTGATGAGACTGCTTGTAAGATTGTAAACCGTGCCAAAGAATACGGACACCGTGTTTGCTCTATCGGCACCACTACCATGCGGGCCATGGAGTCTTCTTTCACTGCGCAGAAATTGCTCAAACCCTCCGAAGGTTGGACAAACATGTTTATACATCCCCCTTATGATTTCAATATTGCAGACGCGCTGGTAACTAATTTCCATTTACCTAAAACAAGTCTGCTCATCATGACCTGTGCTTTTGCAGGCTATGAATTAACGATGGAAGCTTACAAGAAGGCTATTAAGGATAAATACCGTTTTTTTAGTTACGGAGATGCACTACTGATTATCTAATCAGGCAATCCCAAAAAGATAAGTATTTAATTGCTGCAACAATTTCGTTTTTGCACTCGCATCAATTAGCAGGGAAACATTGTGAGGACTTCCCCCATAACTCACCATGCGTACAGGTATTTGCTGGGTAGATTCGGCCAGTCGTGTAAGAATGGTACCATCACTGGCAATTTCATGTCCTACTACAGAAACAATAGTTTGACCATGATCGACACTTACTACCCCAAATGGTGTTAACTCATTCAGAATGGCTTCTAAATGCAGATCCGAGTCAATGGTAAGTGAAACAGCCACCTCTGAAGTGGTAATCATGTCAATAGGTGTTCTATATTTTTCGAAGACCTCAAATATTTTTCTAAGAAAGCCGTAAGCCAGTAACATACGACTGCTCTTAATGTGTATGGCAATGATATTATCTTTAGCGGCCACCGCTTTTACTCCTGAGGAGGAAGGATTAGTGGTAATTAAAGTACCGGCTGCGTTTGGCTCCATCGTATTCAACAGCCGAACCGGAACGCTATACTGTTGTGCCGGCCAAATAGAAGCAGGATGTAAAATCTTCGCCCCGAAATAAGCCAATTCAGCAGCTTCATCAAAGCTTAGCTGCTCAACAGGAAAAGTTTTATTCACTATACGGGGATCATTGTTGTGCATCCCGTCAATATCTGTCCAGATTTCACAAACGGAAGCTTTAATAGCAGCAGCTACTAAGGAAGCGGTGTAATCACTTCCTCCTCTTTTCAAATTATCCACTTCTCCTCGCTCATTACGACAGATATAACCCTGTGTAACAAAAAGCTTACAACTTTTATGCTCATTCAGCAACATAGATAATTTCTCCAGCAAAAATGGAATCGAAGGTTCATCATATTCGTCAATTCGCATAAAATCCAGCGCCGGTAAAAAGCAGTGCTCCACCCCACATTCTTCCAGATATACACAAAATAATTTGGTGGAAAGCAACTCCCCTTGTGCCAAAATATCTTTATTGAGTGACTCACTAAAAGAGATCTTCAAAATGATACGCAAAAACTCAAAATGCTCTTCTACTATAGCTTCGGCTTTGTGTATGCATTCAGGTTTTTTAACTAGCTGCGCAATAAATTGATGATAGTGTTTCTCCAGCTTTTCAATAGCTTCTCTTGCCTCTACTTTTTTACCATTAGACATCAGCGTGCCTATTTCTACCAAGGAATTAGTAGTACCTGATAAAGCAGACAACACTACAATCACAGGCTCATGCTGGCTGGTAATCAGTCCTGCAATATGATGCATACGCTCAGGACGGCCCTCACTGGTGCCGCCAAATTTCATCACTTTCATAGTTCTTACTTATAAACGAAAAAAGAAAACAGGCAAGCCACGCGAAGATAATAAACGAGGCTATTAAAGCGTAAGGCTAAATCGGTCTGCTAAGTCCTTTAAATCTTTCACTACAGGACCCAATAGAGGGATGCCAGCTGACAAACGCTGGGCGGTTGCTTCTCGTTCAGGGTCACCGGGTACTAATACTTTTTCCTGCCCCTTAGCAGGAGTTGCCTTGCGGAATCCCTGGATCCAATGATCCATGTCGCGCTTATATTCTTCTTTGCTTCTGAAGGCATCAATTCGCATTGCGCCTAAAAAATGGCCAATGCCTTTGCCAGGTTGTTGTGCAGGCATGGACACATAAGCAGGAAACGGAGGAACCCAAGGAGCATAGTTAGCGCCACTAAGCAATCCAGAAAAAAGATCCACAATAGCCCCTAATGCATACCCTTTGTGAGAACCGTGTTCACGATCTCCTCCCAAAGGCAACAAGGCACCTCCTTGTTTTAAA
>JBMSWW010000246.1:0-2286 GCA_049425065.1 Chitinophagaceae bacterium | reverse complement strand
CGCAAAGCCTCTTCTTTACTAAGTTTTGCATAATTAATGAGGTTATTGCAAGCTTTAAGCATGGTGAGTGCCGAGCCGCTCAGTACCCCATTGGCTTCATATCGATCGGTGGCCAATACATGCTGATAAGGTCCTTGATCAGTTTCCGTGACTGCATCGGTGATCACAAACAGTCGATCCTTCATTATTTTTTGCGCCACCTCAATCACAGTCCAATCTACATGATAGCCATCGGGAATTATACTTGCCATTACAGAAGAGTGATTCAAAATAGCCCCTACCAACCCCGGTGAACGGTGCTGAAATGCTGGCATTGCATTAAAAAGATGGGTGGCCAGTTGAATGCCCTGCTCAAAACCCTCATTGGCCTGTTCATAGCTGGCATTAGAATGTCCTGCAGAAATTCGGATATCGTTTTCCAGCAATAATTGGATAACCTCTTTGGAACAGCATTCTGGAGCTAGGGTGATCATTTTAATAACCCCACGTCCTTCTTGTAACAAAGCGACCACCTGATGAACTGTGGGACTATACATACACTCCGCTAAATGCGCCCCCTTTTTATCGGGATTCAACCAAGGTCCCTCCAAGTGTAAACCTAGGCAACCCTTTCCTCCGTTGTCCCAATAAGACTTGACAGCGTTAATGCAGTCACTTACTACCGATGGATTATTTGTAGCCACCGTTGGGAGAAAGAAATGCGTACCTCCCTTAACACATTCCTGATATAAGAGCTCCAGCGAGCTTAGTTCTGGATATACAGAAAAAAGACGTCCACCTGCCCCATAAATCTGCAAATCTATAAAAGCAGGCACCAAAATACTATGCGCAGGAGTTCCCTTCAAAGGGGCTATTTCAATAATCTGTCCGTCTTCAATAACAAGTGAACAATTATGAAACCACTCCTTTCCGGTAAAAAGCTTGCGCGTAGAAACGGTGGTAACGGTAGACATGTCAACAAAAATAAAGGAACTGTGCTGATCTATTTAGTCATGAAAAATTTACGCTGAGAATTCGGCATTTTTTCTATGGCATATCGAAGCATCGTACGGGGCATCGTTGACTTAAAACGATATAGAAATTTCTTAATAGGCGCTGGATTCCTTTTCCAGGCTTCTCGTAGCATCCAGCCCGTTGCCTTATGCATTAGGTCGTGGGAATGAGTAAGAAACAGCTCACTTAGCTTCAGAACATCCTCAGTTTCTTGTTGACGGATAAAATGCAAAGTGGCTACCATGGCAATACGGTTTTCCCATAGCGAATCAGCTTTTGCCAATTGATACAAAATGGAGCGGTCTTTATCTTCCAGCCATTTACCCAATACACCCGGGGCGCTGGTATCTACCAGATCCCAATTATTTAGTCGATGCGTGTTTTTTAAATAAAGCTGTATCCAATCATCAGGGTCATTTACCAAATTTGTTGCTTTTTTATTTTTGAATGATCGGGTAAAAGAATCTTGTAACAACAATACTCCGGTTAATCGCGACTCATGAACAGGGGAATCCAGCAGCAACTGAACGGTATCAATGTTCGCCTTGCCTGAAAATTGCTTGACGATGATTCGTTGAGCAGGAACCGTAATTCCCCAAAAAACATCCCCTTCTCCGTACTCCCCGGGGCCGGTTTTAAAATATCGCGATAAAAAAAAAGCCTTCTCCTTACTGGCCAATTGCTGTAAGGCCGCTGTAATCTCTTTGAATAAACTCATTTATTTCTTTCTCTTGAAAATAAAGCGGGTGATAAAGATTCCTACGCCATCCGCTTTTCCTGCATCACTCTCTACTCCAGAAGTTACATAGGCCAATTCCCATCCTTCTTTGACAAGAGTATTGATTTTAGAAGTGAGCACTGCATCATTAGAGGCAATGTTTTGAAAATTGATACCCGTTAAACTGTAGAAGTTGACCAACTTAGTTTCTTTCAACTCATCGATTTTAACGTCAGAGCGTTTAACACTCCCCTGTTTGGAATCCTTGCCATCATTACGTTCCGTAGTAAGCTCTTCCGCGTTCACCGATCCATTATTTTCAATTATACGAGAACGGCCCAAGCCCATGGGTACGATAGATTCCACAGAAGTAACAATCTTGTACTCATATTGAGCCATTAGGGAAGAATCGAAACAAAAAAGCAAGCCAAAAAGGGCAAAGAATATTTTTCTCATAATTAAAGTATTTGGAATTAAAATTAAGTAATAAAAAGCACCGAGAAATCGATGCTCTTCTGTCGGGAAGATAGGAAATGAAAGACATTGATAATCAATTAGTCAAAAACTGAAACTTC
>JBMSWW010000245.1:0-2293 GCA_049425065.1 Chitinophagaceae bacterium | reverse complement strand
CCCACCCCCTAGACTCTATAAAGCAGATTCCACCATTAGCAGAACGTATGAAAAAATGGGGCCCAAATGATACTATTTTGGTTCCTGCCATTTGGTACAAGAACGAGGTACTCAGTTATCAGGAGAACGAATCTGCTTGGATCTCTAATTTGAGTCCTGATCAACTAAAAAAAATAAAAGAAAGTTGGAACCGACTCAGAAATGCTGTGTATATAACATATCCTTATGCCAAAGTGGCGGGGACTACCATCAATGAGATCAATACGCGGTTGGTAGGCGTACGTTCAAAAAAAGAAAGAAAGCAATTTATTAAAGACAGAGAAAAAGAACTTAGAAATCAATTTACGAACCCTCTCACCAATCTTTCAATTTACCAAGGAAAAGTGTTGATGAAACTAATCAACCGTCAAACAGGAAATAATTGTTATGAAATAGTAAAAGAATTCAAAGGCAGTATCAATGCCCGTCTTTACCAAACAGTTGCATTTTTCTTTGGTGGTAATTTGAAACAAGATTGGAACATTGCGCAAAACAGAACAGACCGTGACATAGAAAATATTGTTAGAGAAATTGACGATGTCTGGTACAATAACCAATACAGAAGATAAACGAACTTTTATGAAAGTAGACATTTTAGCCTTTGGGGTGCACCCCGACGACATTGAACTTAGTTGTTCAGGAACCTTGATTAAAGAGATTCGCAACGGGAAAAAAGTAGCTATTGTCGACTTGACAGAAGGCGAATTGGGCACCCGTGGAACCGTGGAGACTCGTTATACGGAAGCTGCATCGGCCGCCATCATTATGGGAGTTCACGCTAGACAGAACTTGAAGATGAAAGATGGCTTTTTTAAAAATGACGAATTACATCAACGAAAAATTATTCAGAGTATTAGAAAATACAAACCCTCCATTGTGTTAGCCAATTCCTTAGAAGACCGACATCCAGATCATGGAAGAGCCGGACAACTCATTGCCGAGAGTTGTTTTCTATCAGGCTTAGCTAAGATTGAAACGCAAGATGAAACCGGCACACCACAAGAGCGGTGGAGACCATCTTATGTGTTACATTATATTCAAGACAGATTGCATGAGCCTGATCTGGTTATTGACATCAGCGATGTTTTCGAACAACGGATGAAAGCGATTCTTGCCTATTCAACACAATTTAATTCTAACAATAATTCTGACAATGAGCCACAAACCTATATATCTACACCTGGATTTTTAGAAGGTATCACGGCGAGAGCGAGACTCATGGGAAAAAGAATTGGAGTAAGTTATGCAGAAGGATTTGTTTCACAAAAAAGCATCGGCATACAAAGTTTGGATGCATTGATTCAGAATGAAACTTAGTTTATTTTAAATTTATTGAGCTAACTTTACTACAGCCTAACCTGTAAAAAATGTATCTACCTAAGTTTAGCAAGGGCAGTTTAGTTTCAACTGTCCCTTCTCAAGAAATTCCCATACCAAGACAATCCTTTCACGCGGAACTAAAAAAAAGAATCAACGAGTATTTTGAAAATGCCCAGATAAAAAGCACTGGCAACTGGGTATTATATAGCAAAGCGCTTATACTTCTTACACTATATCTGGTAGTATATGTTCATTTGGTGTTCTATACTCCACTAACTTGGATCGCTATTACAGAATGTTTGGTAATGGGTGGATTAACGGCAGCCATTGGCTTTAACATTATGCATGATGGCATTCATGGTAGCTTTAGCAGCCGTGGATGGGTCAATTATTTAGCGGGTCTTTCCCTGAATATGCTGGGCGCCAATAATTTCATGTGGAAGACTAAGCACAACATCATTCATCATACTTATACCAACATTGAGGGAGTGGACGACGACTTGGAAGCAAAACCTCTGCTAAGATTATGTAACACCCAAACCTATTATAAAATTCACCGCTTTCAACATTGGTATTTCTGGGCTGCCTACTCATTACTCTATCTATGGTGGGTATTCTTCACCGATTACAAGAAATATTTTAAAGGTAAGGTGGGAGATGTTCCCCTGAAACCCATGGCTTGGTATGATCACATTTCCTTCTGGGGATTTAAATTACTGCATGCTGCCATATTTATTGTGATCCCCATTTATCAATTAGGATTCAAGGGATGGTTGACCGGATTTTTAACCTTTGGGCTCTTCACCGGATTTGTACTCAGCATTGTGTTTCAGCTGGCGCATACCGTGGAAGAAACACAGTTTCCCAAAGCAGATGAAGTAACTCATCAGATGGAAGATGAATGGGCTATCCATCAACTGAAAACAACAGCAAA
>JBMSWW010000244.1:0-2293 GCA_049425065.1 Chitinophagaceae bacterium | reverse complement strand
CTAAAGGGTATCGAGGGTTCGAATCCCTCAGTCTCCGCGAAAAATGATCGCAATTCGCTGAATTTCAGTTGATTGCGATTTTTTTATTGCATTTTAGTCCACCGGTAGTCCACCAATTGCAAAAAAGTGGGAAAAATTGCATGAAGAAGGGCGCAACAAAATGAAAAAATCAGGAAGTAGTAATCATGAGTAGATGTAAAACACTCCCATTTTCCTAAAAGAGAATTAACTGCATCCAAAATTTGCACCAATGTTATTTAGACTTAGCGGAGGTTAATTGGTGGTATTGCGATGAGAATTATCGAGAATTACGCAAACAAATAATCCTATTGGGATTTTTCAGAAATGATCCCAAGTAAAAAGATAGAGTTGTCTAGCCGACTTTAAGACTCTTTAAATATTCAGTAGCGACCTCAATTTCTGTCGACGGGACTGTTAGAGGAATAGCATTGAATGAGCTGCCCGGTGTGATTAATATTTGAATGACACTTTCACCATAGGCACCATTCAATTCTAGAATCTGTTCATAGTCGTCCGTTAAAGGATTTACTACCATAAAATCACCCCCGACAGGTAATGCTGTCAGTTTGATAGCTTGATCTGTGAAGTTGATGGAGACATCAGCACTTTGGTAAAGATTAAATATTGTGATTCTTACTTTATCTGGCGGAATCAAATGAGTATTATCAATTGATACCTGCCATCCATAAGGCAAGTGTGTTTGCACTATCGTTATTTGATCTTTTAAAAAATATGGTGCTGAAGTTGAATTATGTTCGTGTTCGGATAGTAACCTATTAAGCTCGCCTACAGGGGACTTTATTGGGCAAGAAAAATCACTAAAAACATAGTTAAAATCGTTTTGAAAAAGAACTGGAGAGGACGCTCGCATAAATAAGTAGGGTAACTTTGAACTTAGACCAGTTTTATTGGCCACATATTTTTGTTCAAATTATCTACATAATCTCGGTCGTTTGCTCCATTCTGGAGTGTACCTTCAACCACACTAACGTTTTCATATTGCTGCCAGTGACCAGTTTCGAACTCAACTACCTCCACATTAGAGTCCCCTATATCCATTGTGTTAATAGTAAGACTGCTATTCATTTCGCTCAGCGATCCATTTTTTATGTAAACAAATGCATTGCTTTCAACAATAGCATCGTCCCCATCTGATAGATCTTGATGAAGTATTGCTAAAAGCTCTCCCTCGAACTCATCGAGTACCATATTGACAAAGCTGGCATGAGCTTCAATAATTTCTGAAGCGGAACCCCCATTCTCTGTACGATTAAACATAAATACGTAACGATTGAAGCCATCTTTTACGGGCATAGATTTAATATTTGTTGTCATAGCTGTGGGTTTAATTAAAACAAATTAAAAAATATTTACTTAAACTGAATAACTAGCTGGCAAAAAATTTCAACATTGAGGAGGGGAGATCATTACAAAATGGAGATATACTTGACTGGGAACCGACTGATCCGCCGGTAAGTTCCGTCTCTTCAAAACGAATTGACCCCTATTCCCCAATTACTATTTCGTTGACTGAAACAAACAAATGGCATCGTTATTCAAGTTTCGAAAAGAAACGAAATGGTGAATTTAGGTTCATGGTAATTGATGTAAATAAGAGATTAAAATAGCCTCAAGCGTTTTGTTTGCACATTTATCACCCTACTTTCTCCCACCCTTTCTTGATATTCTCTTCCAGCAATACAGTCAACCTGACACGTGCCGAATCTTCGCTTCGGGCAACATAGAGTTCCGTTTGTAGCGGTTCTTTCCGGCCTGCGCTGAAGTCGGTGAAGTAGATCAGGAACGGTGATCGAGATGTGTCCCCTTTCGGTGTTTTCCAGATCGTGAATTTGCGAAGCGCCTTGCCTCCCTTTCCGGATTTCACATACACCTGCCGCTCGATGCTAACAGCCGCCTCCTTCTTCGCTGAATCACCAATTGACAGCAAGAGCTCTTTTTCGGGCAAGCCGATCTGGCTGAAACCGCAATGATCGGAATTCGGCTTCTTGTCGGCCCGCACCTGCACATATACCGGATGTATCAGGCTGAACGAAGGCGCAGGCTTGCCAACATTATAGCCCGCTTTGCTGAATGACAACTCTGTCTTTCGGATCGCTCCGGATGAGGTTTCATATATCACCTCCTGACAACTTACCTCCGCCACGATCTCCGGCTTCACCCAATGAAAAGCCAGGCCATTTCCGGCAATTTCCAAGGTGGCAGAATCAACCCGTATTGGATCAAGTCGGGTCAGCCACTCCGTCCGATCCGC
>JBMSWW010000243.1:0-2302 GCA_049425065.1 Chitinophagaceae bacterium | reverse complement strand
CCTCAGCAGCCTTTATCCAACTGATAGCCCGGTGCAGGCGAATAGCATGCACTTCTGTAAGTTGACCTTGCGAGGTCTTTAATTTACGTTGCAGGGTTTGGGCGGTCATTAACCTCTTTATTGACTAATCTATTTTTAAATTAAATATTTACTTACCATTAATTAATACAGAAACTGCATAGTTTTTAGGAGGCCTCAGCTAAGCAATTTTAACTTAGCACATTTCATTTTTCATTAACCAAAATAAAATTACTACTACTCATCATCCTCTTCATCATCAGGAGGAGCCGCCGCTTGATTTCCTTCGATGTCAAAATATACTTTTTTACCCACTACATACAAATTATTCCTTGCATCATACTCTATGCCTATATTTTTTATAGGAGGTATAACCTCATTCCCATAATCATCTATCACCGATACGTATCTATCATCCTCATGACCTAAACCATCCTTTAAACCGTTTGCTTCAATAATTATATGGCCATTAGCAAGGATTTCATAATCAAGAATTTGTTTAACTATTATCCTACCACTATAATTAACAATAGCAATTACATCCCAACCGGCCCAATCAGTATAAAAAACCGCATAATAATCTGTGTTTTCGATATCCTCAACTTCAAATACTCTTTCGTCAATTAACTTTGAAAAATCAAATACAACTCCATTATTTACTTTTGTATTAGAATCTATTAATTCCCAAGCAGTCTCATCGATATCATACACTTGCTGACTTTCATAATTTTTTATTCTAGCTTGCAACCTCTCATTCAGATCATCCGTAAGTGACTTATCAGCCTCTGAATACTTTTTTAGCATGTCAATTTTCTTTTGGATTTCTTGCAGCTCCTCTTCTGAAAGGTTTGAATTCATTTTAACTTCCAATGATTCAATTTTTTTAATAACCAATGACTCAATAACGTCATCATCATCAACTATTAAGGCCGACTTGAGCTTCAATATCTTTTGCTCAATATCAGGATCCATTCCTTTTGGCTCTCTTTCTTGTACGAAATAGCTATTTGGCTTCATATGGTAATTTTTTTAAAATAATTCTTAGCTATAGCAATATCAAAAAGCTAGAAATTACATGTCCAATATACTAAGTTGCATAAAAAAATTGAAAGTTTAAGTTAACTGCCCAGCTTACTAAATATCGGGTAAATCTTTTCCGCTGGGAACTTGGTAAACCCTTGCTCAACAGTTGACCAGATATCCCTCGGACAATCGTTTAAATTGATGTACTTAATACTCATATCGCCACCCGTAGCTAATTGAAACTTTTTGGCCCTGGTATTTCTGAGTGGCCCCTCAAACTCAAAAGGAGTGGTCAAAAACATGTGGAAGGGTTTGCCCGATTTCACCATTTCATGATGAGCCAAGGCTGCTAAGTAAGTTGATCTTACGCCCCCTAAACCTGAAACAAATACTGGCACAATGTTTTTTTGCTTAGTGAATGTAGAAAATAAAAAATTAGGCTTTGCTGCTATCTCTTCTCCATGTAGGAGGCGTTCAGTTAACCTGATGTGTAAGTTATCAGCCTTTGCTACCTCAATAGTATAAACCTTACCATTGAAACCCAAATCTTGGAGGCCATTTACAATGGAATGCCCTGAATCTCCCAACCCAACTAAAACATACTCTTTCTTGATGTTTTCAGACTTATTGGCAAAAAGTGAGGTACTCACAAAAGGTAATACCCCAAGTCCCATTAAAAATTTTCGCCGATCCATTTTAAGCAGGTATTTATTATTTAATCAAGTGTAACATCATAAAAACTCCCGCCAATCCTCTCCTTTATCATATCTATAAATACTTCAAAACTTTGATACTCGTCTGGCCAAAATGATATGGCCCAATGCCAATGCAATTGGGCCACATCATCATGCACTAAGGTCAACTTATCAATATAAAGCATCCAATGCTCTTCAGTCAATTCTTCTTCGACAGTTGAAGTTGAGGGTAATCCATCAGCCTTATATTGCATCTTTTGGCAATACTCTATAATCAGATTAAATGCCTTTTTCCTCAGAAAATTTTTTCCTTCAGAATCAGCCACCATATTACTATATCGTGTATATATTTCGGAGATTACGGTAATAGCCTTTTTGACATCTTGAGGATTCATAAAGAAATTAGCTTTCTGGTTCTAAGGAAAATGAATTTACTTTTTATAGAGCGGAACTCCATCGATTGTCTCGGACACTTTACCCGAATCAATCAAAACCCCACGGCCTTCCGCCTCCCGTTGTACCTTCCCCGTCTCTTTTTGTAAATCATCTACAGGAATACTCTTAGT
>JBMSWW010000242.1:0-2311 GCA_049425065.1 Chitinophagaceae bacterium | reverse complement strand
GGCATAGATGAGTTTCTTATTTATAACTCTACTAACAAGGGACTTGCTATGTTGAGTATGGGCTTTGTGTGGGTAGATGATGAATACTATGTCAAATTAACAAGTGGCAAAGTCTCATCATTCGGTGTAAAAAGATATGGCGAATCTAGAAATGAGTTTGAATCTTCTAATCCATCCCAAAGAATACAAGTTGATCAGAAATCTACTTCAACTCTCACATTTGATTTAGCTACGGAACTCGCCAAGCTCGATAAGTTAAAGAAAGATGGATTGATCTCAGCTGAAGATTACGAAGTACTCAAGAAACGGGCGATTGAAAAGGCCAAGGAATAATGATAAAAAAAGCTCAAGCACTGATTCTTAGCCTACTTGTATCAGCGGGGTCTTTTTTTCCTCTCATCGTTCAATTGGGTTGCACTAAATCTGGAGACCGAATTGCTTCTGTCTATGTAGATCCTATTCAGTATCAAAGTTATGATTGCGAGCAAATACAGGCTGCATTGATAAGAATTAGTGCTCGCGTAGCGGACTTAACCGGTCAATTGAATAAAGCAGCCAACAACGATAAGTGGTTAACAACAGCTGGAGTCATCATCTTCTGGCCGGCTCTCTTT
The DNA here is from genome assembly GCA_049425065.1 of Chitinophagaceae bacterium. Classification (GTDB taxonomy): domain Bacteria; phylum Bacteroidota; class Bacteroidia; order Chitinophagales; family Chitinophagaceae; genus JJ008. The sequence continues at coordinate 1,697 of JBMSWW010000242.1, read as the reverse complement.
GCTTTGGGTGGAGATGAGGAAAAAGAGGCACAATTAGCAAGGCTTAAGGGGGAATACGAAGCCTTACAATCAGTCGCAGCAACCAAGAAATGTGGCTTTAGTGCAACCTCAAATACGATTGATGTATTACCTATAAATTCGAAAGCTACTTCCTTTAGCCCACCGCCCGTAAGTCAATCGGGATACTCCTCCCTAGAGGACCTAAAGGAAAGAGCCTCAATGGGAGATGACAATGCCCAATATATCTTGGGTACCTTATACGCCGCTGGTAAATTAGTTCCTCAAAGTTTTACAGAAGCTTATAAATGGTTTCAGCAGTCTGCGACTAAAGAGAACCCCTATGCCCAACTCGCTTTAGGGTTCGCATACGCAACAGGAGAAGGTGTCACTCAAAACTACTTCGAAGCAATGAAGTGGTTTCAGTATGCAGCGGATCAAGATAATGCCAGTGCTCAATTCAATCTGGCTCTATTGTATGAAAATGGCCAAGGAGTTCCTCAGGACTTCTCCAAGGCAGTGAAATGGTATGGTCTTTCGGCAGAACAAGGAAATGTTAATGCCCAATTGAATTTAGGAATCGCTTATCTTAAAGGTTTGGGGATAAAACAAGACAATGCCACTGCCTACATTTGGTTCGCCCTAGCCGCAGATAAAGGAAATGCTCAAGCGAAGCAATACAAAGATTTTGTTAAAGCAAAAATAGAGCCTACCCAACTCAAACTAGCAGAAGAAAAGGTCCGGAATTGGAAGCCCAAAATTAATCCCTCCATCACTTTAAAATACAATTACATTTTGGGTCAATGAATAGGAGGACCCCCGTATTTATTGGCCTCCAACTGGCCCTTACGGAATAATAATTTGATTAGGATATCGATAGATAAATACATAGAGTATATGCTAAATCCAAAAAAGACCACCAATACAAATACGAACCAGTTCGCAGGAAGGAGAATTGCGAGTTTTAGTGTTATTAAAGAGAGCCCCCCATAATTAAAAGGCTTTAAAACTACACTATAACTATGACCAGTATCGTGCAATCTTCTAGAAGTAACGGCAATCCCAGGTATAAAGGTAAAGATAAAAACCACTATTGAAACAGGTAAAGCTAGTTCTAACTGATAACGATACAGGCAAAGCGAGAGTAAAAAAAGTGCTAATTGAAATAAGAAATAATTGACATACTCGGATTGTCCAGCACGACCTTTGAATACAGCGTACTTTGTGATGTAAACAGACTTCATTGATTCTGCGAACTTCATCTTTAAAAATCCTGTAAAGAGGCAACAGTTATTTATACTTAACTACAAGAAAACTAAGGGTATTGATTAGTTCAAAGTACTATGGTTCATCTGGGCTTGCGTAATAACATTCTGAAATCTCTTCAATACGCTGCTGATTCTTTTAGTAGTTTTAGAAGGTATCTTTGGCATTTGCGTCTTCAAATAAATAATGTTAATGAACTATATTTATTACTATACTCCTATGAGAGACGGAGGGAATGTAAGGTATACCCCTAGGTTTTTGAGGTCCCATAGCCCCCTGAATTTAAAGTTATATAAACCCGTAGAGAGGCGATAGGCTCTTTCCTAGGCGTAGGGTGGGGTAAATAGTAAAAAGTCGGATAACGAGAAACCCTTGTCTAGACTGGAGCGGGCGATGGGGATCGAACCCACGACGTCCACCTTGGGAAGGTGGCA
>JBMSWW010000241.1:0-2319 GCA_049425065.1 Chitinophagaceae bacterium | reverse complement strand
TGATAAATTTGTTGGAGGTCTTATTAGGCATGGGCTGCAAAGTTCAGTAAATTGAACTTGATTTTTGTTCTTCACAAAAAAATAATACTATGGGTTTTTGGGATGAGTTTAAACAATTTGCTTTAAAGGGAAATGTAGTGGAATTAGCTGTAGCGGTAGTGATTGGGGCGGCCTTTGGCGCCATTGTTTCCTCTTTGGTGGAAGATGTAATTACGCCTTTGCTGCTTTCGCCAGCTATGGATGCGGCAAAGGTGGGAGATTTGGATAAACTAAGCTGGAATGGGGTGAAATATGGCAAGTTTCTTTCCTCAATCATCAAGTTTGTAATTGTGGCCTTTACCCTGTTTTGGGTGGTTAAAGCCTTGGCAAAAGTGGTCAAGTAGTTTTGCTTCCCTAAATTTGCCTCTCTATTACGAAATATAACTACCGATAACGTGCAGCCCAGTTCCTACCAGATACGACTTCCTCAATTTGAAGGACCTTTTGACCTTCTCTTGTTCTTCATAGAAAGAGACGAACTGGATATTTATAATATTCCCATTACTCGTATCACCAATGATTTTTTGGACTATATCCAAAGCCAAGAAGAATTGAATGTGGAACTCAGTAGTGAGTTTATTTTATTTATCTCCACCCTCATGCGTATCAAAGCAAAGATGTTATTGCCGCGCAAAGAATTGGATGCACAGGGCAATGAGATAGATCCTCGTGATGAGTTGGTGAACAAGATCCTTGAATACAAGCGATTTAAAGAAGCTTCCGCGCAAATGGCAGAAATGGAAGCGCTTCGTTTGCTGATGGTAAAGCGTGGAAATATTCAACGCGAGTTAGCTGCTATTGGCGAAGAGGCGAGTGAGGGAACGGAAATTACACAGGTTACTCTTTTTAAATTGATGAAGGCCTTTGAAAAGGCCATGCAGAAATACAGCGACCGTATCAATAAGCCGGTGCATACGGTGGTCCGCTATAATTACTCTATGGAAAGCAGTCGTAAGCAGATGCTTTCTTTAGCTATGAAGGAGCGTACAGTTTCCTTTGAAAAAATATTTGAAGAGTGTGAGAACCGTGTACATGCTATTTTTCTTTTCCTCTCCTTGCTGGAATTAGTGCAACAGCACTATCTCAGTATCATGATCGGCGAAGGGAAAAATAATTTCATTATTGAATATGACGAAGCCGGCGCTGCCCAAGCAGAAGCCGAGGCTGCACAGCAGGTAGATCCTCACCTGAATTAACTGATTTTCACAGACACATCCACCATGGAGCGAACAGCATCCGCAATGGCAGTTGCATCGTAGCTGCATTCGCGGTGTAATTCGGAAGGCGTACCATGTTCTACCAATCTGTCGGGAATACCAAGCATACGAAGATCATTTTTGTAACCATGAGCGGCCATGAATTCCAAGACCGCAGAACCGAAACCTCCCATTACCGTACCATCTTCTACCGTTACAAGTTTGGGATAACGCTGACAGATCTCGTGCAACATTGTTTCATCCAACGGTTTTACAAACCGCATGTCGTAATGACCCGGCTGAATACCGTCGTTCATCAACTCACGAATGGCTGCGGCTGCAAAATTACCAGGATGGCCTAGTGTAAGGATGGCTACTTCGTGTCCTTCTTTTAATTTTCTTCCTGTACCAATTTTGATCTCCTGCATGGTAGTTTTCCATTCGGGCAGTACGCCTTCTCCACGAGGATAACGAATTACAAACGGAAGTTTACTGGATTCTAGTTGTGCGGTGTACATCAAGTTGCGTAATTCACTTTCGTTCATTGGCGCACTGATGACCATATTGGGAATGCAACGGAAATAAGCAATATCATAACAGCCATGGTGGGTGGGACCATCGTCGCCCACCAATCCGGCTCTGTCTAAACAGAAGATGACGGGTAGTTTTTGAATAGCTACATCATGCACCACAGAATCATAAGCGCGTTGCATGAAAGAAGAATAAATATTGCAGAATACTTTTAATCCCTGTGTGGCCATACCTGCGCTTAGGGTAACTGCATGCTGTTCGGCAATACCCACATCAAAAGCACGAGTAGGCATTTTCTCCATCATGAATTTTAGTGAACTACCTGAAGGCATAGCTGGTGTGATACCAAAAACCTTTTCATTTTGTTCAGCTAATTCAATGATCGTGTGACCAAACACATCTTGGTATTTGGGGGCTTGCGGACCTTCTTTCTTTTTTTGCATGATCTCTCCGGTCACTTTATCAAAAAGTCCGGGCGCATGCCATTTGGTTTGATCTTTTTCTGCGAGCGCATATCCTTTGCCCTTGGTGGTGATGATATGCAAAATCTTTG
>JBMSWW010000240.1:0-2339 GCA_049425065.1 Chitinophagaceae bacterium | reverse complement strand
CTTCTTTTGCAGTATCATTTCTTTTTAAGTTTTGAACGGGAACGATACCATTTACTACTAATCCAAAAATTGGATCCTGACTTTCAATACTATGTCCGCCTGCAATGACAATACCAGCTTTCGCACAGGTTTTGCGTGCACCCTCCATTACTTGTGCCGCAACACTTGCAGGAAGCGTTGCTAATGGCCAACCTAAAACGGCTAAAGCAAAAATGGGTTTACCTCCCATCGCATACACATCACTGATTGCATTGGCTGCTGCGATTTCCCCAAACGAAAATGCATCATCCACAATGGGCATAAAAAAATCAGTCGTTGAAATGATCGCATTTTTTTCATCTATCTGATACACAGCTGCATCGTCTCTACTATCGTTTCCTACCAATAATTGTGATACTTCTTTTCCAACTTGATGACTTGCTAAAATTTCTGAGAGTGCAATAGGGGCTAATTTACAACCGCATCCTCCTCCCTTTGTGTATTGTGTTAATTTGATGTCCATAGTGGTTTCATGTTTTCTATTGTCTCTTCCTCACCAACCAGTATCCAAGCTTGTATACTCTTTGTTAATGCCTTACTTAATTCGGTCTGCAATCTAGCAATTTCCCATTGCCTTCCAGTGATTTGTCTTAAGGAAACTGGATTAGGTGCATCTGGACTAAAACTGGTTTGGTTGATATTGAATCCAATACCTATCACCGACCAGGTCCAATCTGTTCCTCTAAGGCTGTTTTCAATGAGTATCCCCCCTGCCTTTCTGTCACGCCAGTAGATATCATTAGGCAATTTTATAAGTGTTTCGTCTCCTGCATTTGCCCCAAAAAAGGCTTTTGCACCAATTGCGACTGCTGCAGAAAGGCCTTTTTGGTCTTCCGGTCCCCAATTTTTAGCAGGATTCAGGCTTTTTAGCTCCAAAACATAGCTGCAAAGTAGGTTTTGCCCCTTTTCACTCTCCCAAACCCTTCCATGTTGTCCCTTCCCATGGGTTTGAAAGGGGGTATTATAACAACTGCCAGATATGGCTTTCCCCGCTTTGATCTGCTCCATGGCATAGATATTGGTACTATCTATCGAAGGTAGTTCGATGAGCGGCGCTCCTATTGTGATAATTGGTGTGGCAGGTAACAAAGAATTGCTATTTTTGTAAAGTTAGGCATTCAACCATTAAATTATTAGAACTATTGGAACCTCTTTCTTCTTTAAAAGATCGTAAAAAATCTCCGACTCAATTAACACGCAGTAGTAAAATTTTCAAAACCATTATCGCGGCTATCCAAGATAAAAAAGGCGAGCATATTATCAGTTTAGACCTTAGAAAAGTGCATGAAGCCGTGGCTGATTTCTTTATTATTTGTGAAGCGAATAACGCCCCTCAATTAAAAGCCATTATTGATAATATCGATTACGAAGTGAAAACCAAGTGCGATGAATTACCTTATAAAACAGAAGGTAAGACTGCGGCTCAATGGATCTTGATTGACTATATCAATATTGTGGTACATGTGATGCATCCTGACGCTCGAAAGTTCTACCAATTGGAAGAAATGTGGAGCGACGCGGATAGCAAATTACATGACCTCTAAACTTATTTTTACTTTACTTGTTTATATAAGTACTTAAAGCATTACAATGATACCTGAAAATAAACCGAAAAACGGCGGCCCTAAATTACCCAAATTCAATATTTATTGGATTTATGGCTTAATTGCCTTGTCCTTATTGTCTGCGCGTTTCTTTCAAATTGCGCCAGACGTAGCTACACTTTCTCACAATGAGTTTGTGAAATTAATGGCGAGTGGTGATGTTGAAAAATTTGTTAAAATTGAAAACAAAAAAACGGTTCGTTTTTATATCAAACCAGATAGTGTTCAGAAAGCGTTTTATGTTCAAAAGTTCAAACAAAAATTAGCGAAGGAAAAAGTAAAAGGTAATTATTTGTTCGAATACAAAGTAGACAGCTGGGATTCTTTCAATAAAGAATTGGAATCAATTTATACAAAGTATGCAGTAGTGGATATGCCAGATAGTTCTGCGGTTGAAGAGAACGATTGGTTTGGTCCAATTGCAAACACCGTTTTCTCTTTAGTATTGATTGTGGTGGTTTGGGTTTTAGTAATGCGCAAGATGGGCGGTGGCGCTGGAGGCAGCGGTGGTCCAGGCGGCATTTTTAATGTTGGAAAATCTAAAGCAACCTTATTTGAAAAAGGTGGCACTAAAGTAAATATTACTTTCTCTGATGTTGCAGGATTGGAAGAAGCGAAAGAAGAAGTAATGGAGATCGTTGACTTTTTAAAACATCCAAAAAAACCACTGGATTGATCAACTGAATAAGTTGATTA
>JBMSWW010000239.1:0-2348 GCA_049425065.1 Chitinophagaceae bacterium | reverse complement strand
TTCTATGATTGGTTTTGCTGGCGCTTGTATGGCCATGATTTTACGATGGGGTTTTTCAATTATTATACCCTATATTTCGTTTGAAGGTGGTTTCCATATTGAGTTTTTCACCTTGATACATATTTCTGACATCTCCCCGATGGGAGCAATATTTATAACATTAATTTTCACTTTATTTTTTGGATGGGTGCAAGGAATGATCGTTGTTAAATCTGGCCTTCCATCATTTATTGTTACTTTAGGGGGCCTATTCTTTCTTAGAGGATTGACAGAAGTTTCCTTAAGATCATTTAATCATCCGGCAGATCAAACCAAGGGCGCTACAACGGTTACTGAGATCCCTGATATTAAAAATATTATTAATGTCCCTGGCCATGGAGAGATGGTAAGAGAAAAAGCAAAAGCCCTTCCTGAAGCAGATTTATCTGCAATTGCCAAAGATTTACCTGCAGATACTGTGGCTGAAATTACAGAGCGATTAGAGTATACCTATCAGCGTGTAGCCGAGGCAAAAACACAAATTCTTATAGAAAAAGGAGTAAAACCCCTACAAGAGGCATTAATCAACGCGCAAAATTCCGGTAATGATTATATGGTTGGAATGATTCAAGAAAAAATTGCTAATTTTCAAATTGAACCTGCTGTTCCTCAAACTGTAACTGATGTGGATATTGCTCGAGTATATATAGATTCTATTGTAACTGCTCGTCCAGTGGCAAACTTTTTTGGAGGAGACATTTTAGAGCCAGTTTTTGACTGGTTATATTTTCCCGTGGATTGGAATACCAATAATTTTGGAAATCAATTTGCTCCTGGTCTTTATTCCTGTGTGATGCTTTGGGCTATCTTAGCAATTATTTGTTGGATCGTTCTCAGTAAAACTCAAGCTGGCAACTGGATATATTCCACTGGAGGTAATTTAAATGCCGCTAAGGCAAATGGAGTGCCCACAAACAAAGTTAAAGTATCGTTATTTGTTTTCTCAGCATTTTGCGCAACGCTTTTTGCTACCGCCCAAGTTTTTGAAGTAAATACCGCTGATGCAGCTAAAGGAAATTTAAAAGAGTTAGAGGCTATTGCTGCCGCTGTGATAGGAGGCGTAGTACTAACAGGGGGCTTTGGCACAATTCTAGGAATTGTTGTTGGTGCCTTTATTTTTGGAGTTGCCAAAGAGGCGTTCTTTTACATACCAGGGATAGATGGGTCTTTCTATCGTGTATTCTTAGGTGTGGTGATTGTTGCCTCAGCTCTTACTAATGAAAATATAAGAAAAAGGATTATGGGTAGTATCTAAAATGTCGGACAACAAAAATCCTTTTATAGAAATTACCAATTTAGTTAAAAAATTCGGAACATTTACTGCTTTGAATGGTGTTTCATTGAATGTTTTACCCGGGGAGGTTCATGCTCTGCTCGGAGATAATGGTGCGGGAAAGTCAACCCTCATTAAAGTACTTTCCGGTGTTCATCAACCAACTTCTGGAACGATTAAGGTTGGGGGGCAGGAAGTTAATTTTAATTCACCCAGGGATGCAACGAATGCAGGAATAGGAACTGTTTATCAAGATCTTGCTTTAAATGCCTTAACATCAGTTACCAGAAACTTTTTTTTAGGTAATGAACTTAAAAAAGGCCCTGGTCCATTTGGAATTTTAGATTTTAAAAAGATGGATGAAATTACCATAACGGAGATGGGGAAAATCGGTATCAATATTTCTGATCCTACCCAGCCTGTAGGTACTATGTCGGGTGGGCAAAGGCAAACTCTGGCAATTGCTAGAGCTATATATTTTGGAGCAAAAATATTAATTCTTGATGAACCGACGTCTGCATTAGGCCAAAAACAACAAATGGAAGTATTAAAAACTATTAAAAAAGTTCAACAATTAGGTGACATTGCTATTATTTTAATCACCCACAATGAAATACATGCTCGCTTGATTGCTGATCGATTTACATTTTTAAGTTTAGGTGAGGTGATTGGTTCTGGCATATCCTCTGAATTAGGCGGCGATGAAATCAAGCGTCTAATGGCTGGTGGAGCTCAAATAGGCGACCTAGCAAAAGAGTTGGCTGCAGTTTAATTTAATAAGAAGAAGGATTAGTATCCTTTTTACTCTCATCGTATTTTTGATTTGTTAGTTCTTTAAATTTTTTAACATGAGCGCCTGCTGCCCCAGCTAATAAGCGGACATCATTTGTTATAGTGACAAAATCAAAACCCCATCCTATAGCTTTTGTTGTACTACCTTCAGCATGAGATCCAATACCTTCGGCAACTGTATTAGCTCCTTCAGCATGTGAATAACTCCCAGAAGCAATAGTACTTGAACCTTCAGCATGTGAAA
>JBMSWW010000238.1:0-2369 GCA_049425065.1 Chitinophagaceae bacterium | reverse complement strand
TATCTGTAATAAGTTGATGGCTTCTTCCAAAGTAAAATGCGAGAGATGCTCTTGTCTCCGCAGCGCATTTAGTACCAACACATCAGACCCTTTTATTTTTTCTAGTTCGACAGGTTCAATGCGATTGGCGTCGGTGATATAGGTAAATTGACCAAAGCGAAACCCTTTCACCGGCATGCGGTGATGCCACACTTCAATGGGTTGCACCGGAATATCACCCACCATAAAAGACTCTTCGGTAATGGTGTTAAGGTTCAGTTCCGGAATGCCAGGATATTTTTTATCAGAAAAAGCATAATAAAAATCTCTGCGCAAAGCCTCCTCTGTGAGTGAATCGGCATAAATCTCCATGGGCTGCTTGCTGAAATAATTGAAGGCGCGTATATCATCGAGCCCTGCCATATGATCTTTATGCGGATGGGTAAACAAAATAGCGTCGAGACGCTTTACCTCTTTCCGCAACATCTGGTAACGAAAATCGGGACCGGTGTCTACGATCAATCGAGTAGTGGCTGATTCCACCAAAATACTGGAGCGAAGACGTTTGTCTCGGGGATCCGCAGAAGTGCATACTTCACAATCACAAGCGATCATGGGAACACCCCCACTGGTGCCAGTGCCCAAAAAATGTATTTGCAAGGGCGGACAATACATAGTTCAATAAAGCTGTTTCAAGGAACAACGATCAAGCAGCCTTTTCATCAAGTGTGGAAGCTGCTTTTGCCAACACTTCATCATAGAGTTTTGCAGATTCCTCGGAGAGATGACCAGGATCAATATCCAACTGAGGGATCAGATCGATGAGAGTGTTGATGCGTCCTTCGATGGGAAGAAATTTATTCAAAACCACCACTTTCTTTGACTCCAGTATGCAATAGCCACTTTGAAAGGTTCCACGCTCATAGCGCAGCACATACCCAGCCTGCTCAGGAATCGCCTCTAATTTATCCAGGGTTGTTTGTGTATACTTCATAAGTTCTTGACGAAATTACCAATACCCCTGCTTATTCAGCAAGGCCTGCGAGAATTGTTTTCCACAACTGTTATCAACGAGATTGCAGAGTAATTACGGGCACAATCATCTCTTCCAAACTAACGCCTCCGTGCTGAAAAGTATTCCGATAATAATTAGCGTAGTGATTGTAATTATTCGGGTAACAAAGAAAATTATCCCCACGGGCAAAAATATAAGTTGAGTTAATGGTGGGTACCGGTAATCCTGCGGTGCGTGGATCTCGAAATGCTAACACATCCCGAGACTCGTATTGTAAATTCCTACCATGTTTGTAGCGAAGATTGGTGGTAGTTTGACGATCCCCAATTACACGGCAAGGAGTTTTTACACGTACGCTCCCATGATCGGTGGCAATCATAAGTCCGAATGATCTATCCGCAATTTTTTTCAGGGCTTGAAAAAGCGGAGAGTGCTCAAACCAAGAAACCGTTACGCTACGATAACTACTTTCATCACCAGCCAACTCTTTTAATACTTCCATTTCGGTGCGAGCATGACTCAGCATGTCTACAAAATTGTAGACAATTACATTTAAATCATTGTCCAAAAGGTTATGAATGTTTTGCTGCAGCTCTAACCCTGATTGATTGTTCAATACTTTGGTGTAAGACACCCGCAAATCGCTCAACCCCAATCTTTTTAACTGGGCACGCAGTAAGTCTTCTTCATAAAGATTCTTGCTTCCCTCGTCTTCATCATTTCTCCAATAGTCCGGGAAATGCCGGGCTATTTCAGACGGAAGCAGCCCGGAGAAAATAGCGTTTCGTGCATAATGCGTAGCGGTAGGGAGAATGCTGTAAAAACTATCCTCTTCTACTAAACGGAAATGTTGATTCACGATGGGCTCAATGGCTTTCCACTGGTCAAAGCGAAGATTGTCGATCAATACAAAAAATAAGGGCGCCCCTTTTTTCAATAGCGGAGCCACTTTGCGCCGAAGTAAACTATGGCTCATAACCGGATTGGAATCCTTCTCTTGCTGCATCCAATCGGCATACTGTTTAGAGATAAATTTAAAAAATTCCGTATTAGCTTCTGCTTTCTGCGTCTGCAGCACTTCTTGCATCTCCGGACTATCCGTGCGTTGCATCTCCAATTCCCAATACACCAACTTGCGATAAATATCTCGCCACTCAGAATGATCCGGGTCACTATTGAGTGCGGTAAACAAATGACGGAACTGCTGTTGATAGGCCGAGGTAGTTTTTTCAGATACCAATCGCTTATTGTCTATGATTTTTTTAAGACTTAACAAGACCTGATTAGGATTCACTGGCTTGATTAAATAATCGCTGATCTGTGAGCCGATGGCGTCGTCCATCAAATTTTCGGTTTCATTCTTGGTGATCAATAC
>JBMSWW010000237.1:0-2378 GCA_049425065.1 Chitinophagaceae bacterium | reverse complement strand
TTTTTTGACATGTTTAAAAATTAACAGCTTTCAAACTCAAATCCACACTGCGCGCCTGGTGTATCAACGCGCCAACACTCACATAATCCACTCCCGACTGCGCATAGGATTCAATATTCTCTAAATTAATTCCTCCACTTGCTTCTGTTTCAAAACCACCCTCCATTTTAAGCATTGACACTCCTTGGGCCAAGGCTTGCGGTGTAAAATTATCGAGGAGGATTCTAAATACTTTACCATGTCCAACACTTATTATTTTCTTAACATCTTCTAAACTTCTTGCTTCCACTTCTATTTTCAATTCAGGTTTTACCCTTTGCACATATTGCCAGGTTTTCTCAATGGCTTTTTCTATGCCGCCACAAAAATCAATATGATTATCCTTGAGCATAATCATATCATACAGACCAAAGCGATGATTGATTCCGCCACCAATACGCACAGCCTCTTTTTCAAGCAAGCGAAAATTGGGTGTGGTTTTTCGCGTATCCAAAATTTTAGTTGAGTACCCTTTTAGCTTCTGTACATAAGTATGAGTGAGTGTAGCAATACCGCTCATGCGTTGCATACAATTCAATACTAAGCGTTCGCATTGCAAAATAGTAGGCACATAACTTTCTACTTCAAATGCAATCTCACCAGCCACCATTTGATCACCATCTTGTAATTGCGCAGTAAATGTGACAGCAGGGTCCTTAAATTGAAAAATTTTTTTAGCCACTTCTATACCCGCAATAATACCAGTCTCCTTAATCTTTAACACTGCTTTTCCTCTTGCCGTAGCAGAAATGCAGGCGAGCGTGCTATGATCGCCCTCACCAATATCTTCTTGTAAGGCTGATTCAATAAGCTGTTGTAATGACGCTTGATTCATGAGGGAACTGGTTTGAATCAATCCATTGTTTGAATACGCAATTCACGCACTAATTCCTTTCCTCCTTTGCCGCGTAAAAAAACATTCACCCGAAAGCTAGCTTGTTCTGTTTTCAAGGTTCCAATCGCATAAGACCCGGAGGGTGATTTGCCTTTATGCTTCAACTCAAACGTTGAAACTGGATTGGCAGCAAAAAACTTGGAAAGTTGCGCTTGACACTGTGGTTTGGAGCTAGAACCCGACTGATCCGGCAAGGTCAATTCCACTGTTTCTTCAAAACGCAAAACTAAATCAGAGGCATTGCCTGTTTTAAGTGCAGATAACACCGCTTCGAGCGCATCCTGACGATTAACAGCCGCTGTCAAACGAATAGCTGATAAAAATAATAGCGGGAGCAGCCATAAAATAAATCGATAATTTTTCATTCAGACTAAGTTACAAAAATTCGAAGGGCCAAAAATAGAATGTAAATTTACTCCTCAATACTAGCATATGAAGCCGCAAAAGACAATGTTAATCATCATGGACGGTTGGGGAATTGGACAAGTACCCGCTTCAGATGCCATACGCGCCGCAAATACCCCTTTTACCGATAGCCTCTACCAACAATATCCCAATACTACTCTAACTACCTGCGGTGAAGCCGTAGGACTACCCGAAGGACAAATGGGTAATTCAGAAGTGGGGCATTTAAATCTGGGTGCTGGCCGAATTGTTTACCAAGAATTACAACGAATCAATGTAGCAATCAGGGAAAAATCCTTTCAGCAAAATAAAACGCTGCAAAACGCACTTGAAACAGCGAAAGTTCAAGATAAATCACTCCATTTGATTGGCTTGGTGAGTGACGGTGGAGTACACTCGCATTTAAATCATTTAAAAGCACTGATTGACTGTTGTGTTGCAAAAAATTTAAACAAAGTTTACATCCATGCATTCACAGACGGAAGAGATTGTGATCCTAAAAGTGGACTAGGTTTTATAAAAGACTTGCAGAGTTATCTGGAGAATAAGCCTGTAAAAATCGCCTCACTTTGCGGACGTTATTACGCGATGGATCGTGATAACCGGTGGGAAAGAATCAAGTTGGCCTACGATGCACTAGTTAATGGCAAAGGTCATGTAGCCAAAGACGCCACCAAGGCTATTGAAGAAAGTTATAAGCAGAATATCACGGACGAATTTATTCAGCCTACTGTTCTTGTCAATGAAACAAACACGCCCGTTGCAACGATTCAGAATGGAGATGTAGTTATCTGTTTTAATTTTCGTACCGATCGTTGCAGAGAAATTACGCAGGCCCTGAGTCAACGTGATTTTCCAGAGCAAGACATGCATAAACTGTCATTACACTATACCACCATGACAGAGTATGACAAGACATTTGAAAATGTAGACGTCATATTTGAGACGGATAATTTAAATAAAACACTGGGACAGGTTTTAGAGGAAGCGGGTCGCACCCAAATCAGAATTGCAGAAACTGAAAAATATCCGCATGTTA
>JBMSWW010000236.1:0-2379 GCA_049425065.1 Chitinophagaceae bacterium | reverse complement strand
CTAAAATTCAACAGAAAGTGGCCGAGGTAGGACATGACAATGTCGGTTTCCGTGCCACCGATGAAGTATATGCTAAACTACATGGTTGTTGTAAATACGAGCGCGCTAATTTCACTGAGGCGGCCGATGGAAGTTGCTGCAAAGAAGGCCAATGCGGAAAAGATGGGAAGTGCAAGGAAGGGAAGTCCGGAAAAGGAAGCAATTCTTGCAAGGAAGGGGGCGCCTCTTGTGGTAATACAAAAGGAAATAAGGGGGAAAGCTGCTGCAGCAAAAAGTCCTAATCTAGATTATGCGAGTTAAACTTTTACTACTGCTGCTTTTACTAATTGGGCAGCAGTATTTGTTTGCACAGTTCAATAGAGGGAAATTACAAGCCACGGGTCTTACTTGTGCGCTTTGTAGTAATGCTATCAATAAATCATTGGAAGAGCTTCCCTTTGTGCAATCGGTGAAATCTATTTTGAAAGAGTCTGCTTTTGAGATCCAATTCAAATCGGGGTCTTTATTTAATCCTGACCAAGTTCGTGAGGCGGTAGAAGATGCAGGATTCTTCGTGGGAGAGTTGGTGCTCACTGGAGAATCTAGTTCCATTGTGGTCAATGAAAATGGACTTTTTCAATGGGGAAATAATTCTTATCACTTAGTGAGCTCATCCCTGCGCCAATTGAACGGAAAGATCCATCTGCGCGTAATCAATAAATCATTTTTAACGGATAAAGCATTTAAAAAGATAAGTTCTTTAGTGAGTGATAGCTGCTCGCAAAGTGGACAGCGAATCTATCATGTACAACTTGTTAACCCATGAATAAAAAATTAATAGCCACTAGGAAGGCGACATTTATTGTTGCCCTCCTATTTTTTCTGAGCACTGGCAATTTATGGGCACAACCGCTTCAGGTAATTCCTGCTCCTGCTATTGAATTGCCCACCGTAAAGGGTGATACGCTTAAGCTTTCGGATTTTGCGGGTAAAGTTGTCTTGGTAGATTTCTGGGCCTCTTGGTGTGTACCTTGCAGAGTAGCTAATAAAGGGTTGGCAAAAATTTATTCCCAGTTTTCAAAGAAGGGCTTGGTAATCCTTGGGGTTTCTTTGGATGAGAGCACCGCCGCTTGGCAAAAAGCAATTCGAAAGGATGGGATAAAGTGGCCACAGGTTATTGATCTAAAAGCGTGGGACTCGCCGGTGGCGACAGCCTGGGACGTACAAGCAATACCTGCCAGCTTTTTAATTGATAGAGAAGGAAATATTGTAGCTCATCATTTGGCAGGCAAGGAGCTGGAAGCCGCTATTGCCCGCGAAGTAGAAAAATAACCACTGCATGTATCGACGAGTCTATTTTTTATTCATTGTATTTAATATTTTATTTTTCGTTGAAGTAAATGCACAGGAGCTATACGTTTACACCGAGCCCGCTTCTAACTTACCAGCTCGTTCCTTGAGTTTAAAACTAAAACATCAATCGGTTCAGGAAGATGCCATATTTGGCAGATATTCTTATCGATATACTCCACAAGTAATGGCGGGGGTCACTAAAAACTTTATGCTTCGGGTAGCTACCAGTATTGGTAACATGCAAACCCAGCGACCTCGATTGGAATCAATTCAATTATATGCTAAATACAGAGTGCTTTCTTTAGATGATATTCATTCTCATTTTCGGTTGGCAGCCTTTGGGCAGTTGGCGGCCACCCCGGTTCCTTTTCATTATGACGAGATTGATTTAGGGGGAGGAAAATCCGGGGTCGAGGCAGGGGTTGTGGCTACACAACTTTGGCACAAGTTTGCTTTGTCTAGTACCTTGAGTCATATCCAGGTATTGCACACATCTCGAAAAAATCGGCAAGTATATATACCCGAACGCTCTTACAGTGCTATGCAATTTTCATTGTCTGCCGGCTATCTTTTATTTCCTCGTGAGTATTCCAGTTACAAACAAACGAACCTTAATTTATATACAGAATTATTAACTCAACGCACCTTAGACAATAGTCTTTACTATGTAGATATTGCCCCGGCACTACAGTTAATATTTGCTAGTACCACTAAATTAAACGTTGGCTATCGCCACCAACTGGGTTCATCGATGCATCGTATGACTCAAAATAGTTGGTTGCTAAGTGTAGAAACTACCATTCTTGGTTTCTTTAAAAGAAATTAAATAGGAAGTCTGAAAGAAAATCCGATGGCTATATAATTATCAAAGGCGTATCTACTAAGGCCTTTTCCTGCAGATAAGTCTAATTTTAAGTCATCACTAACATAGTATGCTATACCGGCATCATATCCATGCTCTGGTGATTTTCCATTTCCAATTTCGCCAAAAAGCTCAATATAGCCGTACAATTTTTCTCCGAAATTTTTTCCTGGCGCAATAGTGTA
>JBMSWW010000235.1:0-2416 GCA_049425065.1 Chitinophagaceae bacterium | reverse complement strand
CCCATATTCTTTTATCAACTGAGCGTCGTTTACTAATGGATCTTCTATATCAACTTGAACCCCTTGATCCTTTAATAGTTTCACTACTTCCAAAATCTTAGAATTTCGAATATCTCCCAAATTGCCTTTAAAACTTACACCCATTACCAATACCCTAGCCTCTTTAAGAGTAACTTCAATTTCTAGTAAATGACCTACTGCTTTTGTAGCCACTCTCTCTACTATTTCTTCGTTTACTAAACGGGCAGTAGCCACGAGCTTGAGTTCTATTTGAGCTATCCTCGCTCTATGTAAAAGATAATAAGGATCTACACTGATACAATGTCCGCCAGCCAATCCAGGCCTAAAGGGTAAAAAGTTCCATTTGGTAGCGGCGGCTTCCCATACCTGTGAAGGATCAATCCCTAATTTTTCATAGACGGCAGAGAGCTCGTTAAGTAATGAAATGTTTACATCGCGCTGTATATTCTCCGTCATCTTTGCGGCTTCCGCCACTTTGATAGAAGCGCATTGGTGCAAGCCAGCCGCCACAACCTTCGAATACACAAATTGCAAAGCCTCGATAGCTTGTGTAGAAGTCCCCGCAATCAGCTTCACCACATTTCGTACATGATGCAGGGTATCTCCCGGATTGATTCGCTCAGGTGAGTAGCCTACCCAAAAATCATCGTGTACACGTAAGCCAGAGGCCTGCTCTAAAATGGGAATACAAAACTCTTCTGTACAACCGGGATAGACCGTTGACTCCACTACCACTCCATTCCCTTTTTCTAAAACCCCTCCCACGGTGCGCATGGCAATAGCCAGCAATTCCAGGTCTGGATTTTTTTGTTCATCAACGGGAGTAGGAACGGCTACTATAAAAAAACCAGCCTTCGTTAATAAAGATGGGTCTTTTATAAATTCAAGATTTTTTCGATACGGGTGGGTTTTGAAATCTTCGGGCAGCCCATCTCCCCTTTCAAGCGCTTCAAGTTTTGAAGGATCAATATCGTAGCCAATCACCCAAAAATATTCTGCTAATGCCAAGGCCAAGGGTAATCCGGTATACCCCAAGCCTATTACGGCTATTGCCATTTTCTTTGCACTTAATTCTTGCATTAGCTCACCGGACATTGATTAGTTTTTTTCCATGAACTCCAATACCGATTGCGTAATAAAAGTCAACTGTTCATCCTCCAATTCAGTATGAATCGGCAATGAAATTACTCGCTCCGTCAACCAATCCGTAACGGGCATTTGTTGTGTGTCCGTACCAAAGGAGGCAAACATTTTTTGCTTATGCCCGGCAACAGGATAGTAGATCATTGAAGGAATTTGGTGAGACGCCAGAAATGCTGATAATTCATCTCTGCTTTTCCCTTCAATCAACAAGGTATATTGATGAAAAACATGTGTTGCATAAGGAACTCGAAAAGGCACAGTGATTGAAGGGCTGGAAGTAAAAGCCTTGTCATAAAAATCAGCAGCGCTGCGTCTCGAGGTATTGTATTCATCTAAATAACGAAGCTTGATATCCAAGATCGCCGCCTGTATAGTATCCAGTCGACTATTACATCCCACTACATCATGATAATATCTTTTACTTTGTCCATGATTAGCAATCATATTTAATACCGCCGCCAATTGATCATCATTGGTAAAAATGGCTCCTCCATCTCCAAAGGCCCCTAAATTCTTGGAAGGATAAAAAGAAGTGCATCCAATATGCCCGATAGTACCGGTCTTTTTAACCGACCCATCACTAAAACGATAATCGCATCCAATAGCCTGGGCATTATCTTCAATCACACATAGCCCATGCTCATTGGCAATTCCCATAATCTCCTCCATGGGAGCTGCTTGACCATAAAGATGCACGGGCACAATGGCTTTGGTGCGTGGGGTGATCGCTTTTCGCAGCGCCTCCGGATCCATACAGAAAGACTTGGGATCCACTTCAACAAATACAGGCTTTAACCGAAGAAGTGCTATTACTTCTGTAGTGGCTATATAGGTAAAGGAAGGTGTGATCACTTCATCACCAGGTTCCAGCCCCAGGGCCATCATGGCTATTTGCAAAGCATCGGTTCCGTTAGCACAGGGTATCACATGTTTAACAGACAAATAAGCAGACAAGTGATTAGCAAAGTCTTTCACGGGCTGTCCATTGATAAATGCAGAACTTTCCATCACTTGGAGTACCGCTTGATCCACTTGTTGTTTTATATGCTGGTATTGCGTTTTGGTGTCCACCATCTGAATTGAGCGCATAGGAATTGTCTTGGATGAAGAAGGCAACAAAAATAACGAAATGAACTGCATTCGAAGGAATGAACCTACTTTTGCGAGGCTTCAATCCATTAACTTGTCTGTCCTACTCTATCATATTTTTTTGTGGTGTTATCAAGCAGGCATTCATTTGGCAGCTCTATTT
>JBMSWW010000234.1:0-2426 GCA_049425065.1 Chitinophagaceae bacterium | reverse complement strand
TACAGACGAAAGTATCACCGGGTTTGCACGTAGTTGTTTCAATATGTCACTCAGCAAAAAATGGCCTTTGTATCTTTCTACCAAGAATACCATCTTGAAAAAATACGATGGACGCTTCAAGGATATTTTTCAAGAGATCTATAATAACGAATTCAAATCTTCTTTTGAATCGGCGGGGATTGTGTATGAGCACCGTTTGATTGATGACATGGTTGCCAGTGCCCTGAAATGGAACGGAAATTTTGTCTGGGCTTGTAAAAACTATGACGGTGATGTACAAAGTGATACTGTAGCGCAAGGCTTTGGATCTCTCGGCTTAATGACTTCTGTTTTAGTTACCCCTGATGGTAAAACCATGGAAGCAGAGGCCGCGCACGGCACTGTTACACGTCATTATCGCGATCACCAAGCCGGCAAACCTACTAGTACTAACCCTATCGCCAGCATCTTTGCCTGGACACGTGGGCTGGCCTTTAGAGGTAAATTGGATAATAATCAGGAATTGATCCAATTTGCTGAAGCGCTCGAGGCGGTATGTATTGAAACCGTAGAGTCAGGAAAAATGACCAAAGACCTTGCGGTTTGTATACATGGAAACAAAGTGAGTCACGGCGATCATTACTTATACACGGAAGAATTCCTGGAGGCAATTAACCAAAATCTGCGCACTAAACTTGGCTACTAAAAAAAGACAAAGCTATATTAGCTGGGATGAATACTTCATGGGTATTGCCCTGTTGTCCGGATGTCGTAGCAAGGATCCCGGCACACAAGTGGGCGCCTGCATTGTAAACTCACAAAATAAAATTGTGGGAGCGGGCTACAACGGTTTACCCATGGGCTGCCATGACGATGAATTCCCCTGGGACAAACATGGAAGCTTTCTAGATACTAAATACCCCTACGTTTGTCATGCAGAGTTGAATGCTATCCTTAATAACATTGGAATGGATTTGCATGGATGTAAAATTTACACCGCGCTTTTCCCTTGCAATGAATGCGCCAAAGCGATTATCCAATCCGGCATTACAGAGGTTATTTATCTATCGGATAAATACAATGGGCAAGACAGTGCTATTGCTTCCAGAAGAATGTTAGCAACCGCTGGCGTTTCCTGCAGAAAAGTGAAGACCTCGTTAGAGGAACTCATCTTGTCTTTTCGGGAATCGAACGTTTAAAAAAAACACTTATTTAATAAAGTAAAAACCCCCGATCAAATGACCGGAGGTTTTTATTGAAATATTATCTACAAGTTGTGTTATACACGGAAGTGAGCGAAAGCCTTATTGGCTTCAGCCATACGGTGCGTATCTTCTTTCTTTTTGAAAGCAGCACCTTCACCTTTGCTGGCTGCTACAATTTCATTTGCTAATTTATCAGCCATACTACGACCATTACGCTCACGGCTATAACGGATCAGCCATTTGATACTTAAAGAAATTTTACGGTCGGGGCGAACTTCAGAGGGGATCTGGAAAGTTGCACCTCCAATACGACGACTGCGAACTTCAACGGAAGGAGCCACGTTCGATAAAGCGCGCTTCCATACTTCATAACCATCTTCACTGGTTTGCTTAGCTACTTTCTCCAAAGCATCATAAAAAATAGTAAAGGCACCACTCTTCTTTCCTTCCCACATAAGGTTGTTAACAAAACGAGTAACCAGTTTGTCATTATACCTTGGATCAGGTGCTAAGGGGAGCTTCTTGGCTTGTGCTTTCCGCATATCGAAAAAATATTAGGGCTTAAATTATTTTTTAGCTTTTTCTTTTTTGGTACCGTATTTAGAACGGCTTTGCTTACGATCTTTTACACCCGCAGTATCCAAAGATCCACGAACAATGTGATAACGTACTCCTGGCAGATCCTTTACACGACCTCCACGGATCAACACGATGGAGTGCTCTTGAAGATTGTGTCCTTCACCGGGAATGTAAGCGATAACCTCTACCTTATTCGTTAAACGAACCTTAGCCACTTTACGAAGGGCCGAGTTTGGTTTTTTAGGAGTAGTTGTATAAACCCTGGTACATACACCACGACGCTGAGGACACTGATCCAGTGCTCTGGACTTACTTTTAGCCCGGATAATTTCTCTTCCTTTTCTTACTAATTGTTGAATAGTAGGCATTCTTGACCCTTATTTTTGGGAGAGCAAAGGTAACGGCAAAGCGCGGAATCACCAAAAAAAGCAATTTGTTTTTTGCACAGGGGGTCTGCAAAACGAAAAATAGCTAAAAAGCTAATAATCAGCAGCTAAAACCTAGGGCAAGACAAGTATCGTATGGGTCTGCCCGATTTTCTTCCAGAATAAGAAAGTGAAAACTCGAAACTATTAGTTCCAGGCACCTGTTTCCCCAGCTCTCCAGCTGCCAAATCATAGGAGAAACCGAACACAAATTGCTTGTGTCCAAATCCCAAATAAG
>JBMSWW010000233.1:0-2434 GCA_049425065.1 Chitinophagaceae bacterium | reverse complement strand
CTGCGGCCCAAATTTGAAATCCCTGCAAACGCAGCTCTGCAATCGCTTCTTCACTCGTTCGAAAGTGCTTCCAGGCAACAGTTTCTTCTGCTCCCAGCGCTGTTTTGCGAATTTCCTTGTGCGGAGGAAAGGCTGTATAGCCCACCAGATAAACAGCCTCAATTAAAAAGGCGTCGGCAGTTCTAAAGACACTACCCACATTATACGCGCTTCGAATATTTTCCAACACGGCAATGACCGGGAATTTTGGGGCCACATGAAACTCTTCCACAGACTTTCTCCCCAATTCTTCCATGCTTAATTTTCGCATGCCGCAAAGGTAAGCAGGGTTCCTTATTTTTGTTCCCCTCAGTGGAATAAGCCCATGGCTAAACAAAAAAATACAGAAACTCCCATGATGCAGCAGCATCGGGCTATCAAACAAAAATACCCGGATGCTATTTTACTTTTCCGCGTGGGAGATTTCTATGAAACCTTTGGACAAGACGCCATTGAGGCTTCCAAAATTTTAGGCATTACCCTCACTAAACGTAATAATGGGGCTGCCGCGTCATCGGAACTAGCTGGCTTCCCCCACCATTCTTTAGACACTTATCTACATAAATTAGTCAAAGCGGGGCATCGTGTTGCCGTATGTGATCAACTAGAGGACCCCAAACAAGCCAAAGGGATTGTCAAAAGAGGGGTAACTGATATGGTGAGCCCCGGCACTACCCTAAATGACAAATTACTAGAACAAAAAAGTAATAATTTCTTAGCGGCAATCCATTGGGACGGAGAAGAAAAATATGGCTTGTGTTTTCTGGATATTTCCACTGGAGAATTATTAGTAGCGGAGGGCAACCGGGAATATGCGGATAAATTATTGCAAAGTTTTCAACCTGCAGAGATAGTCTACCAGCGACAGTATCAACATCAATACAAAGAGCAATTCAGCATTGCAGTATATACCTATATCTTAGACGAGTGGATATTTGATCCAGCATACGCTACTGAATTACTGCAAAAACATTTTCAGGTACATTCTTTCAAAGGATTTGGTGTAGATGAAATGACGATGGGACTCACTGCTGCTGGGGCAATTTTCCATTACCTGAAAGAAACAGATCATGCACAATTGCAGCATGTGACTGCACTTCAACGAATAGACCGCCATGATTTTTTATGGATGGACCGGTTTACTTTACGCAATCTGGAACTGGTTCATCCCACACAGGAGGGCAACCCTACTCTTTTGTCTGTGATTGACAACACCGTCACACCCATGGGAGCGCGACTATTAAAAAGATGGATGATATTCCCGCTCACCAACATCTCAGCAATCAACTCAAGACTCGACACTGTTGAGTTTTTGGTGGCGAATCCTGATTTAAGAAACTCGCTGATACAAGAGTTGCAAGGACTTGGGGATATGGAACGACTCACGGCTAAAATTCCATTCCGGAAAATAAATCCCAGAGAGGTAAGGCAACTAGCTGTAGGACTTCGAAAAGCCGCTTCAATAAAAAAGCATTCTGCAGCCACTGACTCCTTGCTTTTAAAAAATGCAGCTATAGGCATTTCCCCCTGCGAAGAATTGATTGAGCAAATAGAAACGACTTTAGTTGAATCCCCCCCCGCGCAGGCACAAAAAGGAGAGTTAATTGCAACAGGAATTCACCAAGAACTAGATGAGCTTAGGCAATTAGCGCATAGTGGGAAAGAATATCTCACGGGTATTCAACAACGAGAGCTAGCAAGAACGGGTATTCAATCCCTCAAAATTGGATTTAATAACGTATTCGGATATTATTTAGAGGTAACCAACGCGCATAAAGAAAAAGTGCCCACCGACTGGATCCGTAAACAAACGCTCACCAATGCAGAGCGTTATATTACGCCAGAGTTGAAGGAGTATGAAGAGAAAATTATGGGGGCGGAGGAACGAATTCTAAAAATTGAATTGGAGTTGTATGAACACCTGATTACTTCCCTGCAACCCTATTTACAAACCTTGCAGACCAATGCCAAAAATTTATCACTGATTGACTGCCTTTGTTGCTTTGCAGAAAATGCCCTCCGGTATAACTATTGCAAACCTCAAATACACGAAGGAGATAAATGGGAGGTGCTACAAGGACGTCATCCTGTTATAGAAAGATCACTTCCTCTAGGAGAAGCCTATATTGGCAATGATCTTTGGCTGGACGCACAGAGTCAACAAGTAATCATTTTAACAGGACCCAACATGAGCGGTAAGTCGGCCTTACTTCGACAAACTGCCCTGATCACGCTACTTGCACACATGGGTCTTTATGTACCCGCTACCAAGGCCTCTATTCCTCTTACTGATAAAATATTTACTCGAGTAGGAGCTTCTGACAACTTATCAGGTGGAGAGTCTACGTTTATGGTGGAGATGAATGAAACCGCCTCCATTATCAACAACCTTTCC
>JBMSWW010000232.1:0-2445 GCA_049425065.1 Chitinophagaceae bacterium | reverse complement strand
ATCCCCGATACATCCCTTCAGTACAGAAAGGCATCGCAATATTTCCGTCTTTATCAACCGCAATAAGTCCGCCGTCACCACCAAGTTTAGGTAATTGTTTCATCACCATTTCATAAGTAGCTTGTGATAGAGTTTGATTCCCGAATTCCATTCTGTCACTTATCGATTTGGCCATCACTAGCCGCAAGAAATATTCGCCCCAGCCTGTTGCACTGATAGCAACAGTGGCATTATGCGCATAGGTTCCTGCCCCAATGATGGGGGCATCTCCTATTCGTCCCCAGTTTTTATTAGACATGCCTCCGGTGCTGGTAGCCGCGGCTAAATTACCGTGCTGATCCAAGGCCACCGCTCCTACTGTTCCATATTTTTCTTTTTGAATGGACAACATATCATCGTCTGTGAGCACCGAAGCTATTTGTTTATCTTTTTGTTGGAGTGAATCCCGCTCGCGAATTCGTTGCAAGCCTCGCCATCTTTCTGGGGTGTAGAAATAGGAAGGGTCTACCATTTCCAATCCATTGGCACGAGCAAACTCATCAGCTCCTTTTCCACTCAACAAAACATGCGGACTCTTTTCCATTACCACCCTGGCCGCCGTGATTGGATTTTTAATGTTGGTAACCCCTGCTATGGCGCCCGCGGCCAAGGTTTTTCCGTCCATGATAGCGGCATCTAATTCATTGCGTCCCTCCGCAGTAAAAACGGCTCCCTTACCGGCGTTGAACAAAGGATTGTCTTCTAAACGGCGAACAGCAGCCTCCACAGCGTCCAAGGCAGAACCCTTGTTAGCTAAAATCTGCTGACCCGCCGTAAGAGCCGCCTCCAATGCAAGTGTATATTGACGTTCCTTTTCAGGCGTAAGTTGGCTTCTTAAAATAGTGCCTGCTCCTCCATGTATTACCAACACATATCGCCCATTAGTAGTAGAAGAAATTTGTGACAGTAACGTAGTGATTGGCAAGAAGGCAAGAATTGCAAAAAGGAGGCGACGCATAGCTTTCATTTTTTGCAATTTAACTAATTGTGCGGGGTGCTTTTAGTATTTTTACAAATAAGCGAAACAATCTGAGAATAGCAGGTAAAATAGCACGTTGGGCTCTATTGAGTATCTTATTATTGCTGACGAGTATCTATATCTTGATACAGGTACCTGTTGTACAACAATGGCTTGGACAAAAAATCACGTCCACGCTTTCAAAAGAATTGAAAACGACTGTGACACTGGATCGTATCGGCTTCTCTCTTTTCAATAAAATTTCATTGGAAGGCCTGTTGATATTAGACCAACAGCAAGACAGCCTGCTTTATGTCGGAAACCTTCGACTCAATGTTACCGACATGGTTATTTTTAGAGAGCAGGCAGAACTCAAATCTTTTGAGATCTGTGATGCTAAACTGCAGTTACAAAGATCAGACAGCACTTGGAAACATCAATTCTTGCTTGACTACCTAAACACTCCTGCATCTTCAGGTAACTCCACAAATAACAAAAAGATTCGTTTAAATCTTAAGTCTATATCTTTTAAAAATATTCAGATACAACAAATAGATGGTTGGCTTGGCCAGCGACTCACTGCAAAAATTGGAGGATTGAATCTACAAGCGGACCGTCTCATTCTTAGCGAAAAATATTTTATAATTAATCAGCTTACCTTAACAGAGCCTTCTATTGCCATTGAGGAAATAAAAAGAAATAAACCCTTCAATGAACCCAGTCCCACTAAAGAACCAGCAACGCTAACTGGCTGGAATCTGGATAATAAAAGTGTAGTCATCAGTTCGCTCAATATTTTCAATGGAGCATTTCAGCTCAAGAAGGAAGGGAAAATTATAGCAGCAGGGTTTGACCCCAATCACGTTTACGTGCAGAGCATCAATGCAAGCTTAAATAATTCATCGATTGTCGGGGATACGGTAATGAGCGAACTGGAAATTTCTGCCAAAGAAAGAGGTGGATTCGCCATACAAAAGATGAAAGGAAAGTTCAGGATTACGCCTAATAGCATGGAGTTACTGAATTACCAATTGGAAACTAATAATAGTTTGCTACAAAACAACTTGCAGTTATCGTATCAAAAAATAAGTGACTTTCAAGACTTTTTCAACCGGGTAAAACTTTCACTGGATTTCAAAAACTCCATCATTAGCAGTAAAGACCTAGCATATTTTATTCCACAAATGAAAGGATGGAACAGAAATATTTCATTTGAAGGGAAATTAAAGGGAACGTTAAATGAGTTCAAGACAGAACGAATTTCACTGCGAGCCGGGGCAGAAACTTTATTAAACGGATCACTATATGTTAAAGGACTGTCCCGCCCCAAGGATCTATTTATTGACTTTGAGGCAAACAGACTGAATACTTCTTACGAAGATTTGGCCTTCTTAGTTCCGTCGGTAAAAGACATTAGCAATATCAACTTAAAAGCTTTTAAGTTTATA
>JBMSWW010000231.1:0-2454 GCA_049425065.1 Chitinophagaceae bacterium | reverse complement strand
AAAATCTGATTATTTGAATTTTTGGATTTTCTAGTTTTTTAATTCTGGGGATAGGCCGATTACTTAATACTGCTGGCCCATACCACACATCAAACAAAAAAACTCCTCCCGGTTTTAGATGCTTGCATACTGTTGCAAAAGCAGATTGCAGATCATTATTAGTGGTTTGGTAGCTAATCACATGAAATAAAGCCAGTACCACATCAAATTTTTGATTAAGTTCTAAGGTTCGCAGATCACCTTCAATAATCTTCATATTACATTGTTGATCGACAGATAACTGTTCATGACGCTGCCGACAAATTGAAAGCATTTCAGGACTGCGTTCTACTCCAGTAACCTGATACCCTTCCTGAAGTAGATATTCTGCATGTCGTCCTGTTCCACAGCCAAGCTCTAGAATTTTTTGTGCTTCAGGAGAGTATTGTTTTAAGATCTGAATAATAAATTGGGATTCTTTTTGATAGTCTTTATCCTGATAAAGCAAATCATAATACTGGGCATAACTGCCGAAGACGCTCATTGTAAAACCTCCTGAACCGCATGAATCACTTGTTTTATGCCCTCCTCTGTTAATCCTAATCCACTGGGAATGTAAAAACCTTGTCGAGATAATCTTTCAGCCACAGGACAGTAAACATTGGCAAATAATCCCATTTTGCGGAAAATGGGTTGCTCGTGCATACACCAGAAAAAGGGGCGAGTCCCAATTCCTTTTTGCTTCAAATGTTGCATCACATCAGCAACGGAGGGGTGACAATCACCTAATACCAGACCATAGACCCAGTAAATATTCTCAGCACTATCGGTTTTTACTAAAGGCAATTGCACATCCACCAAATCTTGGAAAGCTTTTGTATATTGCTCTCCCATGTGTCGCTTACGTTGTACAAAGTTATCTAACTGTTCTAGCTGGGCGACTCCGATCGCAGCCTGAACATTGCTCATACGATAATTCCAACCCAATTCTTCATGGATGAAGCGTTGTTGGGGTTGAAAACAAAGGTTCCGAAGGGATCGGCATCGCTCTGCTAAATCCGGATCATTAGTTAAAACCATTCCTCCTTCACCGGTAGTGATGTGTTTGTTGGCATAAAAGCTTAGGGTACTAATGATACCAAAGCTACCACAAGGTTTATGGCGATAGGTTTGCCCATGCATTTCAGCAGCATCTTCAATGATAAAGAGCTTGTGGCGATCGGCGATCGCTTGCACTTTATCCATGTCTACCGGTAATCCATAGATATGAACGACCATAATCGCTCGGGTACGGGGTGTAATTTTCTCCTCAATCTGCTCAACTGCCATGTTCCAGGTATCTGGTTCAGCATCTACAACAACGGGAGTAGCCCCTGCCCGCACAATGGCCGCAGCACAGGAAATAATGGTAAAGGTAGGCAAAATCACTTCATCACCTGCTCCAATCTTCAAAGCAGCGATCGCTACTTCCAGAGCAACAGTCCCGTTGGAGACAGCAATACCATATTGTCGCCCGACTCTAGCCGCCATGCCTTCTTCAAATTGATGCACAAAGGAGCCTTCCGAAGAAATCCACCCCGTCTCAATACACTGAGTCAGATAGGCTTTTTCGTTCCCTGCCAGCAATGGTTCATTAACTGGAATAAAGGACATAACTGCACCTATTCAATGATTTTAGCCTGGGTGCTATCAATCCCATCAAATCGTGTCTTATCCTGATCCCCTAAATAAGGGCCTTGCTTCACTTCTATCATCTCAACATCTTCTAATACTTCAAAACCATGTCCACCCGTTACCAACAAGATCACATCTCCTGACTGTAGGACTCGACTTTCCAGATAATCTCGCTCATCCGTATAAAAGTCAACTCGTAACGTACCTTTCTTCAGGATCAGAACTTCTTGAGTAAAGAAGACATCCCGATGCACAGGGTTATGAACATGGGCTGGAATGACTTTTCCTTTCTCATAATTCATGTACGCCAATTGTTGCGATAGCTCATTGGGGGTAAAAAAGTGGATTCCAGATTCTGAAAAGTGATGAGAAATAATAATCGCTAACAATTGTTTTTTGTGATAAATGTGCTGAATGAATGTTGAGTAAAGACTCGATTGTAGGGAAATCATAGATATATCTTTAAGAGGTGGTGTTAATCAATTGGATGCAGGCTACTGCACGAGCAGCGGCGGCTTGATCGGCTTCTAGATTAGGCTGGGATGGACAATCGCTGACAAAGCTCTGGGCTACCCATTCCACATAGCGACAATCCTGACATTCAACAGCAGTAGAAAGCTGCCAGCCGTTGGCATTATAACGATAGAAGGTTGTTGTAACGGTTAATGGTTGAAAGGCATTGATCGCTTCATCTAGATGAGCTAAATCGAACTGTTGAAAACTCCCAAAGTTTTGATAAGTTCCAAATGGTACACTCAAAAATAATTTTCCACCTGGCCGTAGTACCCGTTTTAATTCTTG
>JBMSWW010000230.1:0-2459 GCA_049425065.1 Chitinophagaceae bacterium | reverse complement strand
CCAACTCTTGATAAAGATGTAATAAAGTGGCTTTTGAGTTAGCTTCAAAGTCCCATAGCGTGTGGTCCAGGTCAAAAAAAAGATGTTGATAGTGAGTAGTCGTATTCAAAACAATAAATTGAAGAGGGTGTAATAACTTCGCAAAGTAAGTATAAACAATCGGGTATGTCAAACAGCAGCAAGGACTCATCAATAATTTGGAATGTGGTAATCAGTGGCGCCTCTAAGGGAATTGGTCGTGAAATAGCGGCCACTTTTGCCAAAGCGGGGCATCAATTATTTCTGACCGCAAGAAATGAGGAGAAATTAAAAGAGACTGCTATGGCCCTGCAAAGCAATTACCCTCAAACTAAGGTGCATTATAGAGTGGCGGACCTGTCAAAAAAAGAGGAAGCTATTTCTTTTGGTCGCTGGTGTCTCTCATTTGGGGAGCCTGATATTTTGATTAACAATGCAGGACAATTTAGTCCCGGCGCATTAGCCGATGAACCAGACGGACAGCTGGAACAACAACTGGCGGTTAATTTGGTCAGCGCCTATCATCTTACTCGTACCTTATTGCCCGATATGATACAGCGTGGCACGGGTCATATTTTCAATATCTGTTCCATCGCCTCCCTACAAGCCTATCCTAATGGAGGTTCTTACAGTATAAGCAAATTTGCCCTGCATGGGTTCACTAAAAACTTGCGCGAAGAATTGAAGCCCACCGGGGTAAAAGTGACAGGAGTATACCCTGGTGCAGTCTTTACCGATTCTTGGGGCGATTTTGATAATAGTGGTGGACGTATTATGGAAGTGAGTGATGTAGCCCTGATGATCTACCAGGCTTCACAATTATCACCACAAGCCTGTGTGGAAGAGATTGTACTTCGTCCTCAGTTGGGAGACCTCTAAGCTACTCTGCGTATTTATAACCCACTCCTCGCACCGAATGAAAAAAGCGGGGATTACGACTATCCTCTTCAAAATACTTGCGAAAGTTGAGAATAAAATTATCGATGGTACGAGTAGTAGGGTACACATTGTATCCCCAAACAGTTTGCAATATTTTCTCCCGAGGTACTACTTCGTTTTTATTTTCAATCAGCAGCTTTAGCAACATGGCTTCTTTCTTGCTCAGCTGAATTCGATCTCCGTTAAACCCTACCGCTTCTTGCGCCTTAAAGTCAATCTTATTATTTCCAAACTCATATTGATCTCCTACTGTGCTCTTATCCTGCATCTTCTTGTTTTTATTGATCAACTTGTGCACGCGAAGGAGTAGTTCTTCCAGGTTAAAGGGTTTGGTAAGATAGTCATCTGCTCCTTTTTTTAAGCCGGTTACTCGGTCTGCACTCGAGTTTTTGGCACTCAAAATCAGAATAGGTACTTCATTATTACTTATGCGTACTGTTTCAGTTACGCTGATACCGTCTACTTCCGGCAACATGATATCCAGTACAATCAAATCGAAATATTCGTTTTGGATGGCTTTTAGAGCCGCCGCTCCGTCATAGGCTGATGTAACCTCGTAGCCTTCCAGCTCCAAATTAAGCTTTAGAGCTTCGTGCAAGTTTTCCTCATCTTCAACCAATAAGATCGATCCTTTTTTTTCCTGACTCATGCTGCAAAGATAATAGTGAATAAGGTCCCTTTAGGATGGTTATCTTTTACTTCGATGCTAGCGTGATGGTCTTTTGCAATGCGTTGGCAGAGGTATAGCCCCAACCCTGTTCCCTTGGTAGTACGGGTCGACTCATTGCCAATTCGATAAAAACGTTCGAAGATTTTTTTCTTTTCCTTGTCAGGAATTCCGGGCCCCTGGTCAGCAACATTTAATAGGATGCCTCCGGAGTTTTGGTTAAGGGAAACTGATAAGGGACTTTCTGTGGGCGAATACTTAACGGCATTCTCCAATAAATTATTGATAAGGATCTGTAGTAATAAAGGATCTCCCTTGATATCGATATCTTCCTGAATATGGCTCTCCACGGTTCTGTCCGGAAATCTTTTTTTTAAGTCATGCAGACAGTCTTTTAAAAGAGCAGAGAGATTTAGTTCTTCCTTTTCTGCTTCAAATCCCTTGCTGTCCAATTGAGAAGAAACCAGAATATTATTGGTTAGGAAATTCAAACGGGCTGTTTCATCCAGCGAAATTCGAATGAGTTTTTGCTGTTTATCCGGATCCAGCTGGTATTTCTGTAAGGTTTCCAGGTTGAGACGGGTTACGGCAATGGGTGTTTTCAATTCATGCGTTACCGCCATCATAAAATGTTGCTGCTGCTGTTGTAATAACAATTGTCTGCGCACGGCACGGTATACAAAAACAGCACCGATTAAAATCACAATTAAAAAAGTAATTCCCTCGCTTAAATGTTTGGTGCTATTCCGAATAGCCAAGTTATTGATACGTGCTGCCTGGTTCGATAATTCAAGCGAGCTGAGGGTATCTGCTTTTACTTCTAGTAATCGGTATT
>JBMSWW010000229.1:0-2474 GCA_049425065.1 Chitinophagaceae bacterium | reverse complement strand
GCATCTGGCTCGGCAATGACGACAACAGCCCCACCCGTGCCAGCAGCGCCCTTGCGCCATATCCGTTCCAGGATATGCTTCTAATATGGCATCAGACACAAGGTTGCCCATTGGCGACTCTTCGCCATAAGATCGCGTTAGGGGAGAAGGTATTTCACAGACTACTTCGTCCGTGATTTTTTTAAGACGGTCTTTCCATTTATTTATCGCCAGTAGTGTAAGAGAATCATCAGGAATCTCATCATCATAGATAAAATTCAGCTGATTTTTATAGGACACAATTTTATCCGTTTGAGGGTCGTAAGAGAGTTCTAGTTTTCCCAATTCTATCCCTAACGCATCGGTGGAAACTATAATTGTGCCATTGCTGAGTAAGGGCTCTTTAGTGCCTTGGTGTGCATGCCCAGTTACTAAAATGTCTATCCCGGGGACGCGTTGTGCCAACTCTATATCTTTTTGAAGGTTGCGTTCAACATCGGTGGTGCCGGAAGTGGATTGACGACCGGGTATTCCTTGGTGTACTAACAGTAATAGGAGGTCTGTACTGTCTTTAAGTGCTGCAATATATTTTTTCAAATACTCTTCTTCATCTCTACATTCTATCCCTTGGATCATTTCATCAGAAGTAGTATCATAAAAAGCAAACTTGCCATGTAAACCTATAACGCCAATGCGAATACCATTGATGGTGAGAATTCGATAAGGATTGTTCCAAACCAATGCTCCTGTTTTTTGGATAAAAATGTTTCCATTCACAATAGGAAAGTTTGCTTTAGCCAATTGTGTCTGCGTGTTTTCCCATCCATGATCGAATTCATGATTACCAATGCAAGCGATGTCAAGTGGCATTTGGTTTAATACATCAATCACCGCCTCTCCCTTGGTGAGTGTGCTTATGTAGGGGCCGGTGAAAAAATCTCCCGCATCTACATAAAGGGTATGAGGATTATTGCTTTTTTCTTTTTTTACTAGTGTGGCAATATTCGCAAAGCCACCCACGGGTCTTGTATTGCTTACCCAATTTATAGTATGAGGCTCTAAATGGGAGTGAAGGTCGTTAGTGTAGAGTAAGCTAAATGACTTGGTTTGCCCATTCGTAAATATCACTTGAAGCAAAAAAATTGCGAGTAAGCATGAATTTCGCATATGAAGTTTTATATAAATTACTTAGTATTATTAAGTAAATAAACTTAATTATTTTTTTTAAGAGCTAAATGACATGGTGGCACTCGTTTTATACTCAAAATTAGGAGTTGTTTTAAGTATCTTACAAGGCCTATTTATCATAACCTTACTTGAAAAAAAACACAATATATAATTTAATAGTGGGTACAGGATTTTTGAGATTTTGTGCCTTCGTTTGTCTCGTTTTATTTCAATTTGAAGCAATCGGATCAAAAAGCACTGCCACAAACAATTTACTAATTGATACTTCTATAATTGCTCTGGACCCCCCACTTTCTTGTGGAATAGGTTCACAGGTTCGATTGCAGGCCGGAGTAGCAGTTGCTTACCAATGGATTAGAAATGGAGTTGATATTCCTGGCGCTACTAACCGTCTTTTCAGTGCAGCAATTTCTGGGTCCTATCGGGTTCGAGTTGGTGATGGGGCTGGTAGTTTAGATAGCAGTAGAGTAGTAGATATTTTTATTGTTCCTAATCCTGCCAGCGGTTTTACGATAAATCAACCTACACAATGTTTAGTTGGAAATGCATTTAGTTTCACCAATACAACTTCCATCAGTCAAGGTACAGCAACGTATACTTGGTATTTTGGGGATGGTAGTTTTCAGATTGCTACTAATGGTTCTCATACTTATGCCTCCACAGGAACCTACACTGTAAAACTGGTGGCTACCTCTAATTATGGGTGTGTTGATTCTACACGAATTGATGTATCCGTTCAATCTCCTCCAGTAGCTGATTTCTCTGTGAATACATCAGCACAATGTTTAAATAACAATCAGTTTTTCTTCACAAACAATTCTACATCATCCGGAAGTCCTATTACCTATCGATGGGATTTCGGGGATGGATCTACTTCTACACAAGTAAATCCTGCCTATCAGTATAACCAAAGTGGAACTTTTACGGTAAAACTGGTAGCTACTGCGCAGTCTGGTTGCAAGGATAGTGTTTCACAAACTATTGTTGTATACCCCAAGCCATTAGTATCTTTTACCGTCAATAATAATCAACAGTGTCAAACAGGAAACTTTTTCCAGTTTACTAATAACAGTACAATAGCTGGAGGATCACTTTCGCATTTTTGGAAATTCGGCGATGGTGTTACCTCTGGTCAGACTAGTCCCTCTCATAGTTATCTGAGTGCTGGGATATACCCTGTGCAGCTCATTGAAATCAGTGATCGGGGTTGCAAGGATAGTGTTACCATGAATGTAAAAGTTGATCCCAGTCCAACGGCTTTATTTACAGTCAACAAGACTGTGGACTGTTTTGCTGAGCATCAATTT
>JBMSWW010000228.1:0-2483 GCA_049425065.1 Chitinophagaceae bacterium | reverse complement strand
CACTTTCAACTATGACATTAACTTCAGATAGTGGATCGGTTACCGCCTCGACTTCTTTTTTCTCTTCCATAACTGAATCTCCTGGTACCTAATAATCAAGAGAACGTCTCGAGGATATTAGCGATTTGTTCGTTTTTCATGCTTATAGAGTCTATCTTAATTTCCAAATCTTTAAGTCTTAAATTATCGAGATCTAAACGGTTTTTTAATATTAGTTTTTGATTTAGTTGCTCCGCCTCATCAATAAAAGAAGATGGGGGCGTGGTTATAGTTTGCGCACTCTCTTTCCCTTGGTCTAGTGGCGGGTAATTTGACAGATCGCTTTTTTCAGCAATACTACTACCTTTGTCAAAATTATTCTGAAAAAAATGATCTGTTTTCTTAGGCTCATCGTAACCAATTTCTACTTCTTTGTCGGAAGAAAAAATTGACTGAGAATTTTCTGTTTTTCTTTCCGACATGATTCACCTCGATTTTTTTTGTTGAAACTGCGACCTTAATGCGTCGAGTGTGTCTTCAATTCTTCCCTGAGAATCACAGGTAACCGGGATTTTTATATTTTTTTCCACCCTGAATAATTTCGTTGAAAATTGAAATCCAGGATACTTATCGCTGTTAATCACCCTCAACATGGCGCCCGGTTTTATAGTTACTGATGCGATACCCTCATTAAAATAATATTTTTGTCCAGGCTCGACTAGAAGCATAAAAGAATCATCGATTAGTGAGCAGTTGTTTTCTAATGTCACTTTTATTGTTATTGTATTATTCACTTTTTTTTCTTCCCTGTTAATTAAGTAAATAATAAATATTGCAGAAAATAAAGTTATCGCTAAGCCCATAAAAAAATAAATAAGTATTTTTTTAGGGCTCATTTTCTCTATTACCTTCCTGGGTAAAGTGATACTCATGTGGAACGTGCGGAACGGGTTTTTTTACCTGCTTGGTTTCTCTGTAGCTTTTTCCCTCTATGCTGTAAATGTATGCTATTACCTCCGCGACCGGCCTATACAAGGCCTCCGGGATTGGCTCCTCTAACTCTGTCGTGAAGAACAGGGCCCTAGCTAGTGGTGGGGCTTGAAATAATTGTATTCCATGCCGCTCAGCAACCTCTCTTATTTTGAACGCAATACTGTCTACACCCTTAGCCACAAGTATTGGAGGACGACTAGAATCAATGTCATACTCAAGCGCGATAGCAAAATGCTCTGGGTTTGTTATTATTACGTCAGCATCTTTTATTCTTTTTAGCATTTTAGCCTGAGCAATCTCACGTTGACGCCTTCGTATTTGAGCTCTCACTTCTGGCCTTCCTTCAATATCTTTCAGCTCATCTTTGATCTCTTGCTTTGTCATTCTCATGCGCTTTAAAAAGCTGTGCTTTTGATACGGGACATCACAAAAGGCGATGATCATCAACGCGGAGGCACTAAATATTGCCACTCTTGCAAAAATGTGACTCCCCGCACTAACAGCCTGGCTAACCGCTGGGAAATATAGATAAAGCAAGTTATCAAAAACTGCATATGTACTTGCAAGTAGTAGGGACAGCACTAAAATAAACTTTGCAAGACTTTTGACCAATTCAACTAGTGCTTTTTGTCCTAAGATTCGCTTCATCCCTTCGATAGGATCGAGCTTTGAAAAACGCAGACTTACACCTTTAACGGTGAAGTTAAAGCCCCCGAGCATTATTGCTGATATGAAGGCGACAACAACTGTTCCTAAAAATATAGGCATAAACACGCCGAATGTGGACACGGCAAGCACAGCGCCTGTTATTAACGTTTCGAGAGGATTTTCTATTACGTTTTTATTAAATCTAAATGCAGACTTCATAAGATTTAATAAACTTTCGCTTATAAAATCACCCAAAAAGTAGATGCTCCCGATCCCTACTAGAGTAACGGCTGCTGCGCTTAGTTCTACTGAGCGGGCAATCTGACCTTCCTCGCGGGCTTTACTAAGTCGCCTAGATGTCGGCTCCTCAGTTTTTTCGAGATCGCTCATTTTGAGTCAGCCAAAAAAACCCGAACAAGATCAAAAGTTTCCATCCATAAGCCCTGCATCCTGCTTGTTAATCCACCAACTGACAAAAGTAAAAATGCCAGTCCGAGGACTAAAATCATGGGAAATCCAATTGCAAATATATTAAGTGCGGGAGATGCTCTCGTAACTACCCCGAAACCGAAATTGACAGCAAGAAGAAAGATTAAAGAGGGCAGCGCGATGGCGGCAGATGCGGTGAAGACAAATGTGCTTGCACTGATTATTTTTTGAATACCATCAGCCCGCATTACATCAATCGCTATAGGCACATAGGTAAAACTTTCGAATATTAAACCTATCACTACTACATGCCCCCCCAAGCCCAAAAATATAAAAGTCGCAATTACAACAAAAAATCCAGACAATATAGGGGCATTACCAAAATTGGGGTCTATTAAGTTCGCCATCGAAAGCCCCATCGTTGAGAGATCGGA
>JBMSWW010000227.1:0-2489 GCA_049425065.1 Chitinophagaceae bacterium | reverse complement strand
CTTCAAAGGGAATCTCTGCCCATTCTAATAATTGTTTTCTTCTGGGTGACTGAGAGGCTAATACTATTTTTCTCATAATTCAAAATAAAAGAAAGCCATTGAGATAATTCCCAAAAATAGAATCCATTTCAAATGGCGGCTGAGTCTTCCAAATTCCTGCGTAGTTGTGGCCATCCGCATACGACGTATCCAGCCCAATAAAGGCAGAAATACAAAAATAAATGTGTATATAAAGACAAAGTAAAACTGTAGCTGAAGCATGTAAAAAAGGACTAGCCCCAGCAGGGCTAAGAGCATAAATGACCATACAGCAGTAAATAGTTTGGCAACAGGGATCCCCCATATTATAGGAAGCGTTTTACAGCCGAATTTTCGGTCTCCCTCTAGGTCCTCTACATCTTTCACTAATTCACGGACCAATGTAGATAAAAAAGCAAATCCTGCATATAGTGCCACAAAACGAAAAAGTTGAAGTTGACGAGCAGAGTTAGCGCCTATGACTTCAAACGGATCAATCTTTGAAAAGAATACGATCAGCATACTCCAGGAAACCAACAAAGCGATCAATAGATTACCAATAAGAAAGCTTTTTTTATACTTGGTAGAATATAACCAGAGCAATATCACGGCAATTGCGTTAGCCAGCACTAAATACAATTGACTAAGGGAGATCAATCCTAAAAAAGTGAGCATCAGTCCGGAGGTGCTCAACATAAAATGCCAAACCATGGCCCATCTCCTGCTGATTATTTTTCCGACCACCATTGCATGGGGCTTATTCACTTCGTCTATATCCACGTCAAAATAATCATTGATCACATACCCACCCGCTGCAATAAAAAGGGAACCGAACAAAATAAAAGTAAACCGTAAAAAATCACCTGGGGGAACTTGCCCTTCGTACAAGGGATTATAAATACATACTTGAAACAAGAGTTGTGCCAAGGCAATAAAAACCAAGTTGGGAAAGCGAATCAACTTTAAAAAACCCAGGAGTAACTTCATATCTTGAAGTTAGGATTAAAGTGAACCCACCCCGGCATGGGTATCCCAGTCGCCACGTGCCCTTAACACATTTTCGATCACTTCTCGTACACAACCCTTCCCTCCCTCATAGGAAGATATAAAGGTAGAGCAATTTATAATATCCAAAGCGGCATCTTTTGGGCAGGTAGGCAAGCCCGACTCTTGCATGGCTTCTAGATCTGGAACATCATCGCCCATATAAAGCACTTCTTCTTTGCGCAATTGATGATTTTGCATGTATTCAAGAAGCATGGTTCTTTTGTCCTTAACTGACATTGAAACATCTTTTACCCCTAAATCAACCAATCGAGATTTAACCTCTTCTGAAAAGGAGCCGGAGATGACTTTTATCCTGTAGCCTTTTTTTACAGCTAGCTGAAGCGCATAGCCATCTTTGATGTGCATGGAGCGAGCACGAGTGATCAAATCAGGAAAAAGCAAAAGTGTACCGTCTGTCAACACCCCATCCACATCCAGAACAAAGGTGGTAATTGCAGAAAAATTAAGGGAGGAGGGCATCACCTTATTTTTGGTTGTCACGCCATTCATAGACCCAGGAACTTTGGATCATCTCTAAATGACCTTCATTGCTTTCCTCACGGGTTCCAGTAAAGCCAGGAATTTCTAACACCCATTCTAATAAATCGGTAAATCGGATTCTATAAATTTTACTTTCTGAAAAATCTTCACCAAATCTTTCATACAATTTAAGGGCAATATCCTCGTGGTCATTCCATCCAATAGGGGGTTCAAAATGCGCCATATTCGGTTTTTTAATTGATCATAAAATCATTCACCCAAAAACTGAGTCTGATCAGGTAACGTTACTACTATAGTACCGCTTCCTTCTTGTATTACACATTGACACCCCAATCGGGAGTTTAAGCGGGGGTTTACCGCACGATCAATGAAATCTTCTTCTTTATCACTGATCTCTTCCAAGAACTCCTCGCCACTATTCACATAAAGGTGACAGGTACTACAAGCGCAAACACCCCCACAATTATGGTGTAATTCTATGTTATTAGTTAAGGCAACTTCCAAAAGACTATGCCCGGGTTTTACCTGGGTAAGGGTGACAGGTTCCAGCCCTGTTTGTTCGAAATTAAAGCGTATGGTATACATAAGGAATGCAAATGTACTAGGAAACAAAGAAGCAGTCAAGTTGAAGCGTTTAAATTATTTTTTCCTATTCTTGCCTAATTTGCGACCGTTTTTACCCAAACTAGTATCACACTATGGCAAAGAATTTACTGATTGTGGAGAGCCCTGCAAAAGCCAAAACTATCGAGAAAATCCTAGGTAAGGAGTTTCAAGTAAAAAGCTGTTTTGGACATATCCGGGACCTGGAAAAAGCCGGAATGGGAATTGACCTTGACAACCAATTTGAACCTCGTTATAAAATATCAGCCGATAAAGAAAAAGTAGTAAGCGAGCTGAAATCATTAGCCAAGAAATCGGAA
>JBMSWW010000226.1:0-2506 GCA_049425065.1 Chitinophagaceae bacterium | reverse complement strand
GTCTGTGGAAAAACAGGCAGAACAAGTTAGAAAAGTAAAAAGAAGCGAGAGTGGTATGATCATTGATCCACTCACGCTACTCGAAGATGCCACTATCGGGGATGCCCTTCGTATGATGCAAGAAAATAAAATCGGCGGTATTCCCATCATTGACAAAAAACAAAAACTCGTAGGCATTCTCACTAACCGCGATTTGCGATTTGAAAATAATCCGAAACGCAAAGTAAGTGAGGTGATGACTTCAAAAGATTTGTACACGGCTCCAGAAGGGACGGATCTTAAAAAAGCAGAACAGCTTTTCAAAAAAACAAAAGTGGAGAAGCTTCCCATAATAAACAAGCAAGGAAGACTCACCGGACTTTTCACCTATAGCGACATCTTAAAATTGAAGAGTCACCCCAACGGAGTAAAAGACAGTTTTGGAAGATTACTAGTGGGTGCAGGAGTAGGTATTACAAAAGACTTATTAGATCGCGTAAGTGCACTTTACCAAGTTGGTGTAGACGTAATTGCTATTGACAGTGCACATGGTCATAGCAAGGGAGTAATTGATGCGGTAAAACTGGTGAAAAAGAATTTCAAAGAACTCAATGTAATTGCAGGTAACGTAGGAACTGCCGCGGGTGCATTGTCACTAGCGCAAGCAGGTGCGGATGCGATCAAAGTGGGAATAGGCCCAGGTTCCATTTGTACCACTCGTATTGTTGCAGGCACTGGAGTTCCGCAGTTAACCGCGGTAATGGAAGCGTCCAAAGCGGTTCGTGCAAAAGGCATTCCTATAATTGCTGATGGAGGTATTCGCTACACAGGTGACATGGTGAAGGCCTTAGCTGCCGGCGCAAACTGCGTTATGATGGGTAGTGTTTTTGCAGGCACCGAAGAAAGTCCCGGAGAAACTATCATTTACGAAGGAAGAAAGTTCAAAACCTATCGTGGCATGGGCTCATTAGGTGCCATGGCCACCGGTAGCAGTGACCGTTATTTTCAAGACCCCGAACAAGACGTAAAAAAATATGTACCCGAAGGAATCGAAGGGCGTGTGGCGTATAAAGGGCTATTAAAAGAAGTAGTTTACCAATACACCGGCGGACTTAGAGCGGGCATGGGCTACTGTGGAGCGGCTACCATAGCTGAATTACAGAAAGCCACTTTTATAAAAATCACCAACGCAGGTATGCACGAAAGCCATGCGCATGATGTTGACATCACAAAAGAAGCGCCTAATTACAGCCGAAAATAATAAACGCATCTCGGTACATTTGCTACAACACTGCCTGGCTTGATTTCGTTTCTACAACGATATAAATTTTTGTCGCTGGCTCTCTCCAGCGGAATAATGGCCTGGATAGCATGGCCCGCACTGCCCTTTACTTTTCTGATCTTCTTTGCGTGGATCCCTTTACTCATAGTGGCAGAAGGTGTCAACAAGCAAGGTCATTTTTTAGGACTTTGTTATATGTCGATGCTCACTTGGAATTTGGGTACTACCTGGTGGATCTGGAATGCCACCGCACCCGGAGCAGTAGCGGCTTGGCTAGCCAATAGTTTTCTAATGTGTATTCCCTGGCTGGGCTTTCGTTATTTTCGAAAAAAATTATCACCACTTCTTGGTTATTTATTTCTCGTTGGAGCCTGGATGAGTTTTGAATGGCTTCACTTACATGATTGGGGGTTAAGCTGGCCTTGGTTAACGTTAGGAAATGTTTTTGCCAGTAGACCCGAATGGATTCAATGGTACCAATGCACAGGAGTAGCAGGAGGCACTCTTTGGATCTTGCTAGTAAACCTATTCCTATATCACCATTGGAAAATAAACACCCAACAGTGTGGGGCTAAAAATTATAAATGGCTAATAGCAGGTACTACACTGGTTATTATTCCAGTGGGTATCTCGGTTGCAAGCTATTCCTCCCAAGAAACAATAGATGCAGTTAATAAAAAAGAAATAGTAGTGGTACAACCCAATATAGACCCCTACGAAAAAGTAAACGCCACCTCAGCCAATGATCAAGTAGATAAACTCATGCAGCTTACGCGCGTTTCCTGTGATAAAGAAACCGCCTTGGTCATTTGGCCAGAGACGGCGCTTTATAGTCCTTTTGGGTTTGACGAAGAAAATTTAAATAATTATAGAACATTACAACCCATTTATAATTGGCTAAATACTTACCAACGAACATCTCTATTTACGGGTATTGAAAGCTTTCGCTGGATGAGTGAACCTACAAAATACAGCATTGCTACCATTGAAGGAAAAATGTTCTACGAAGCTTACAACGGCGCAGTTTTGCTCGATAAAAACATCACCACCGCTACTTATCATAAGTCTATGCTAGTGC
This sequence comes from Chitinophagaceae bacterium, assembly GCA_049425065.1. GTDB lineage: Bacteria > Bacteroidota > Bacteroidia > Chitinophagales > Chitinophagaceae > JJ008. The sequence continues at coordinate 167 of JBMSWW010000226.1, read as the reverse complement.
CCGGCGTAGAAACACTCCCTTGGTTTCTACGCTTCATGGACAGCTGGTTTCAAAAATTTGGTGGAGTAACGGCAGGCTATTCCAAACAAGAAAAGCGTTCACCTCTTCAAGAAAAAAATGGATTTAAAATTGTTCCTGCTATTTGTTACGAGAGTATTTATGGAGAC
>JBMSWW010000225.1:0-2512 GCA_049425065.1 Chitinophagaceae bacterium | reverse complement strand
AGGGTGAATATGCCTGGATAGATTACAACCAGGATGGAGTACAGCAGCTCAATGAATTTGAATGGGCACAATTTCCTGATCAAGCCAAATATGTAAAATTATTTACGCCTACCAATGATTTTATCAAGGCGGATCAGCTTACGTTTAATTATCATCTGTCACTTTCACCCCGGCTGCTTTTAAGTCAATATCCTTCTGGAACTTGGCAGTCATTTTTGGCGAGATTCAATTGGAATAGTTCCTGGCAGCATCAACGAAAAACCTTTGCTAATGGAAAACTATCTTGGAATCCCTTACTTCAAAATATTCCTGACTCAGCCTTGGTGATGATGCAGGGAATTCTTTCTAATGTTATTTCATTTAATCGTTTTAGTACTCGTTGGGGGCTGGATATAAGTCATTATCTAACGGAAACAAACGCTATACTTTCTTACGGATTCGAACAACGTTCACAGCAAGATTGGTTATTGAAGTTCCGCGTTAATTGGAATCGTAAACTCTCCAATATAGTGGAATTTAAAAAGGGACAGCTGGAACTTTTCACACCTGCCTTTGCCAATCGTAACTATTCTATCGGAGAAATAAAAATAAAGCCACAATTACAATGGATCAAAGGGACTTCCTTACTACTTAATGGATCTTTTCAATATCAAGAACGAAAAAATAGTCCATTGTTCGGGGGGGAGAGATCTATTGCCAAGGTTTGGATGGCAGAAATGCGTTATAACCGTTTACAAAAAGGAGCCTTCAATGCAAAAATCAGCATACATCAAATTGAATACCCGCACGCATTAAAAAACACAGTGAGTTATATTATGCTCGATGGATTAGTGCCTGGCATAAACTGGGTATGGATGTGCAGCTACCAAAAAAGGATATCTCAACGACTGGAGCTAAATCTTCAATATGACGGACGAAAGTCAGGTTTGGCGTCCACTATTCATATGGGTAGGGCAGGGGTGACCGCTTTATTTTAATTATACATTAAAACGGAAATGCATCACATCGCCATCTTTAACGATGTACTCCTTTCCTTCTATGCGTAATTTTCCAGCTTCACGGCAAGCCGCTTCAGAACCGTATTGTATGAAGTCGTTATAAGCGATTACTTCTGCTTTGATGAAACCTTTTTCAAAATCAGTATGAATTACGCCCGCAGCTTGGGGGGCTTTCCAGCCCTGTTGAATAGTCCAAGCTCTAACTTCCTGTACACCCGCCGTGAAATAAGTAAAAAGATTGAGTAGTTTATAAGCCGAGTGAATTAATCTGTCCAAAGCGGGTTCCATCATACCATACTCTTCCATGAATAGCTGCTTGTCTTCCACATTTTCCATTTCGGAGATCTGTGCTTCTATGGAATTATTCATAATGATCAGTTCCGCATCTTCTCCCTTGATGGCTTCTTGCAAGGCCTGTGAAAATTTATTGCCGGTATGCATGGAGGCCTCGTCTACATTAGCTACATACAAAACAGGCTTATCGGTTAGTAAGCACAAATCAGCGATGGCGGTTTTTTCTTCCTTACTTAGTCCTAACTCTCGAATGCTTTTTCCTTTTTCTAAATGATCCTTACAGCGAACTAATATTTCGAGCTCTCCTTTTAGTTTAGGGTCAACACGGGCTTGCTTTTCCGTTTTTTGAATCTTTTTCTCTACGCTATCCAGGTCTTTTAATTGTAATTCGGTGTCGATAATTTCTTTATCTCCAACAGGGTTGATGTGACCTTCTTCTCTCAAGATGTTTTCATCTTCAAAGCAACGAATCACATGAATTATAGCATCTACCTCGCGGATATTCCCCAGGAATTTATTGCCTAGCCCTTCACCTTTACTTGCGCCACGCACCAGGCCTGCAATATCCACAATTTCTATTTGGGTAGGAACAATTCTGTCAGGAACTACTAATTCAGCCAGTTTATTTAAGCGAGGATCTGGTACATCTACCAGACCAACATTGGGATCAATGGTACAAAAACGATAATTACTGGCCTGTGCTTTAGCGCTGTTACTAACTGCGTTGAATAAGGTGGATTTTCCAACATTCGGAAGTCCTACTATACCTGCTTGTAGTGCCATAGAGTCTTGATTTTATTACCTATCTCAGGAGTCCTCTTGTTATAAACGCGCAAAGGTACATGAATTGAGTCGTTATACTTATCTTCATTATACTAACCTAATAACTATGACCCTTACTAAAATTTGGGCGGCTTTTATACTGATTGCCTTTAGCGTGGGCGCCTTCCGCATGGCTGATGGCGATGAAAAGATTTTCACGCGTATGGTAACGGGGAAGTCTTCTGATAAGTACGATTCTGTTTTTTATGTGGGACTGGGTGACCCTGTCAATATGGGGTTGGCCGCTAATTATTCGGATTGGCTAAAGGATTATGGGTTTTACCAAACTGAGGACCCCAGTAAGGCCCATTACTTGTTAACCGATACCCGTGATGCTCAATCGCAGAAAATGTTGATTAATCAGTTTCCCCAACTAGAGGTACAGAACTATATTCAAG
>JBMSWW010000224.1:0-2526 GCA_049425065.1 Chitinophagaceae bacterium | reverse complement strand
TCGGGTTGAAATCCTGAGGAGTTTTTATTTCCCTTTGGATCGTGAATGTCAATTTCCGTGTGCGCAATATTATAATCTCCACAGAGAATTAAATTAGGATGCTTTTTCTTTAGTTGCTCCAGCCAAGTAAAACATTCGTCCAGCCATTCATATTTAAAACCTTGACGCTCTTCGCCACTGGTGCCACTGGGAAAATAAGCATTGAGTAAACGAATATCACCAAAGTCTAACTGAATTACTCTTCCTTCGTCATCACTGGGGCCATGTCCATTTCCTAGTTCCACATGATCGGGTTTGATTTTAGTAAAGACCGCTACGCCACTATATCCTTTTTTTTGCGCACTGAACCAGTAGTCGTGATAGCCCAAAGCCTCCAGACGACTGGTATCTACATCTTCCTTTCGAGCTTTTGTTTCCTGCAGGCAAATGATATCGGCAGGGTTGGTTGCCAGCCAGTCAAAGAAACCTTTTTTTATTGCCGCCCGAATGCCATTAACATTGTATGAGATGATGCGCATATTTTTGAGGAAGATTTGAGCTCCTTGCGGGGCAATTTACTGCATTGAACTTGTAAAATTTACCGCTATGACGGCATCTTCTCATAAAAAAAGTATTTCGAGATTGATTCCTCCCAAAAGACATGTTTTTCTGGAGGGACCCAAGAGTCGTGGTTATGAACTAGCTTTTGCTTGGCGAGTATTTAAGCAGTTTATAAAAGGATTCCGAACTTTTCACTTTGCAGGGCCTTGTATTACCGTTTTTGGTTCTGCACGTTTTACAGAAGAACATGAATATTATGAGAAAGCTAGGGAATTTGGGAAGCGAATTGCTGCATTAGGAATGACCACATTAACAGGAGGTGGTCCTGGAATAATGGAAGCGGCTAATCGCGGGGCATTTGAAACTGGAGGACAATCAGTGGGCTGTAACATTTTATTGCCCTTTGAGCAAAAAGAGAATCCCTATCTCAATCTCTCCATAACTTTTGAGCATTTCTTTGTGCGAAAAGTTTTATTGGTTAAGTATTCCTATGCTTTTGTGATTATGCCCGGTGGTTTTGGAACTATGGATGAGTTTTTTGAGACCTTAACACTAGTACAAACTAAAACAATTGCCAAGTTCCCAATTATTCTTTTTGGCAAAGCGTATTATCAGCCTTTAATGGATGTAATAAAACGAATGCAAGATGACAAAACAATTTCCTCTGAAGATTTGGATCTGGTATTGTTTACTGATGATGTGGAGGAGGCTATGAGTTTAATTGAGAAATATATTAGTACTCAATATACTGTAAAGCCTCGTAAACGATTGTGGTGGTTATTTGAAAAGCGATAAGCTCCCTAGGTTCACATAACTTTGCAAAAATTTTCCTTATGATATCCCTTCGTTCTTTGTTAGTTATACTATTTGCTGTTTTACTTTTTAGCGCAAATGCCAATCAGACCATTCCCCTTTTGTCTCCTGATAAAAATACTAAGCTCGAACTTAATTGGCAGTCGTCCGGAGGGTTATCCTATCAACTTTTTTATAAGGGAAAGTCAGTGATTGCTCCTTCTTCCTTAGGAATGGTGCTTAATAATCCGGCATTGGAGTTGACAAAATTCATTTTGGAAGGAATCGACTCTTCTTCACTTGATGAAACCTGGACTCCTATATGGGGAGAGGTAAAGGCCATTCGCAATAACTACCGTGAGTTGCTAGTGAAGTTAGCGGCTGCTAATGATCCTCGTATTAAGCTGGAAATTGTATTTCGTGTATTCAATGAGGGAGTTGGATTTCGTTATCGTTTTCCTTCGCAGTCCCATTTGAATCATTTTATTATTGGGGAGGAGAAGACGGAATTTCGCATGATAGGCAATCATAAAGCTTTCTGGATTCCCGGCGATTATGACACCAATGAGTATCCTTACTATGAAACAGCGCTTAGTGAAATTGATGCAACCGGAGGTGGATCGGCGCAAGAAATTCATGCGAAAACCTTTTTCAGTAAAGAAGCGGTGCAAACACCGTTGATGATGAAAACGGCTGATGGGCTGTATATCAATATTCATGAAGCAGCGTTGGTAAATTACCCAGCCATGAACTTGGTAATTGAAAAATCAACCTTCAAGTTCCATTCGCAATTAGTGCCCGATCCGAAAGGGAATAAAGCCTACTTGCAAGCGCCTGCCCTTACTCCTTGGCGAACCATCATCGTTAGTGATAAGGCGCCGGATATCTTGGCTTCTAAAATGATTCTTAATTTGAACGAGCCCAGCAAGATCGAAGAAACTTCTTGGATAAAGCCGATGAAGTATGTGGGTATTTGGTGGGAGATGCATTTGGGCAAATCCACCTGGGATATGTTTGGCAGCCAAAGCATGAGCACCTTCGACTTTGAAGGCGAAAATGGCGGTGCCGCCCTCAAGCCTACCGGCCGTCACGGCGCAAACACTGAAAACGCCAAGCGCTACATCGATTTCGCGAGCCAACACGGGTTCAAAGGCCTTCTCGTCGAAGGCTGGAACGTCGGCTGGGAGCACTGGA
>JBMSWW010000223.1:0-2529 GCA_049425065.1 Chitinophagaceae bacterium | reverse complement strand
CTCATAACCCAAAGGTCGGGAGTTCGATCCTCCCCTTCGCAACAGAAGGTCCGCCTCAGGCGGACTTTTTAGTTAGAAACATAGCTGTTCACATGCGGGTAGGCTTCATCAATATTTTTGGTCATCCCAATGCGGGTAAAAGCACTCTCCTCAATGCCTTGATGGAAGAAAAGCTGGCTATTGTTTCCCCCAAAGTGCAAACTACGCGTCACCGAATTAAGGGAATTGTAACTACTGATGACTATCAATTGATTTTTTCAGACACGCCCGGTATTATAGAGCCTCGCTATAAGCTCCACGAGAAAATGATGGAGGCGGTGAAAAGTGCGTTGGAAGATGCTGATTTGGCCCTTTTGCTGGTTGATGTGAAAGAAGACTGGATCAAATGCGATGAGCTTTTTTCTTCTCTCCGGCTTAAGGTTCCATCGCTGGTTGTGATCAACAAGCTCGACTTAGTGGACACTACTACGTTACAAAAGGCGGTTGATTTCTTTTCAGAAAAGGCGTACTGTAAAAAAGCGTTGGCTATTTCTGCCTTATCTGGAATCTCGAGGAAAAAATTCATAAACGAGCTACTGCCTTACATACCAGAAGGACAGCCTTATTTTGATTCAGATAACATCAGTGATCTACAAACGAAATTTTTTGTAAGTGAATTGATCCGTGAACAGATCTATAAACAAACAAAAGATGAGCTTCCCTACCACTCTGCAATATCCATCCGTGATTACAAAGAGAAGACAGGGCTGGTTCGCATTGTGGCTGATATTATTGTGCACCGAGAAACACAAAAGGCGATTCTCATAGGAGAAAAGGGAGGAATGATTAAACGTATAGGAACAGAGGCGCGTAGAAATATTGAAGACTTTATACAGGAGAAGGTTTATCTTGAACTCTTCGTGAAGGTGAAACCCAAGTGGAGAGACAATGATCTTTATCTGAAAGAATACGGATACTAAAAAGAAGGAATTATGTCATTTACTGTTGCTATAGTTGGAAGACCTAATGTAGGGAAAAGTACCCTATTTAATCGTTTATTAGAACAGCGTAAGGCTATTGTAGATGATATCAGCGGGGTCACTCGTGATCGTCAGTATGGTATGTCGGAGTGGAATGGGAAAACCTTCAATGTAATCGATACAGGAGGATTTGTGCATGGAAGTGAAGATATTTTTGAACGTGAAATTGCTAAGCAGGTGTTGGTGGCCGTAGAGGAGGCTAATGCAATTATTTTTATGGTGGATGCTGCTACGGGTTTAACCGACTTGGATGATGCCATGGCGGCAGTACTTAGAAAAAATAAAAAGCCAGTATTCTTGACCGTTAATAAAGTGGATAATAATGAGCGTCTATTGGAGGCCTCTGAATTTTATTCATTGGGCATGGAACCAGTTTTTTTCATTGCTTCGGCCAGTGGTAGTGGCACCGGAGAATTATTGGATGCCATCGCAGCCTTGATTACGGAAGACGCCTCTGAAGAGACCTTGGAAGTAGCAGGATTGCCCAAGTTTGCTATTATTGGGCAGCCTAATACCGGAAAGTCTTCTTTACTAAATGCCCTGATAGGGGAGGAGAGGACGATTGTAAGCGATATTGCCGGTACTACCCGTGATACCATTCATACGCACTATAATCTTTTTCAAAAAGAGTTTGTTCTAATAGACACAGCCGGTATTCGCCGGAAGGCTAAAGTGCATGAAGATCTTGAATTCTATTCGGTGATCAGGGCCATCAAGGCCATGGATGAAGCCGATGTTTGTATGTTATTGCTAGATGCTGAAAAAGGGATCACGGCTCAGGATCTAAATATTTTTAGTTTGGCCGCTAAAAAAGGGAAAGGAGTAGTAGTATTAGTTAACAAATGGGATCTGGTTGAAAAAGAAACTAATACAGCTATTGAATATGAGCGCGAGTTAAAAAAACGCTTGGCCCCATTTAGCGATGTACCTATTCTCTTTATTTCTGCAAAGGAAAAAACACGTATTCATAAAGCCATCGAAACTGCACTACAAGTGTATGCAAACAGACAGCGCCGCATAACTACATCTCAGCTTAATGATGTTATGCTAAAAGCGATAGAAGCCTATCATCCGCCTGTGGTTAGAGGGAATCCTATTAAAATAAAGTTCGTTACTCAGTTGCCAACAGCGGTGCCTTCTTTTGCCTTCTTCTGTAATTTTCCTGATGATATCAAACAGCCTTATCGTCAATATCTCGAAAACCAGTTGCGACAGCAATTTGATTTTAAAGGAGTGCCAGTAAGGATATTTTTCAGGAAAAAATAAACATCAATCGTTAGTACTGAAGTTAATGGTGGTTACTTTCCTTTTTTGATCAATTAATTTTGACAAAATGCAAGATGACCTCCGGTAACGGCCATTCTTTCATCGTGTAATTGTTTTACAAGAGTACTCAATGAACCCGCATTTTAACGGCCGCAATGCTTTCGAATCCTCTTCGCATAAAAAAAGCCTCGCAACATTGTTGCAAGGCTTTGTAGCCCGTACGGGATTCGAACCCGTATCACCC
>JBMSWW010000222.1:0-2543 GCA_049425065.1 Chitinophagaceae bacterium | reverse complement strand
GTAAAACTGTGCGATCAAAAAATCGAGGAGCCCATCTTGGTGTTGTCTTATAGTCGGTATAGATATTAATGAAACTACCATATACATCAAAGCCAAATCTCTTCAAAGATGGATACAGCACTTGCGAAGAAAGCATCCAAGTGCCCATACTATCCTGCTTATTCATCTGCACTAACCGGAGGGTATCTAGTAATTCCAGTTGTTGATTCTTGAAAAGCATAAGATCAGCCGCGTAGAGCTGATGGTCATCTTCTACGATGGTTAACGCCCCGGCAAATAAGGGCTCCGATTTTCTTTTGGGAATGACACTTATTTTACTGATTGTTTTTCCGTTCTCCTCAAAGCTGCCTAGTAATTTAAATCGGTAGTACTGAAACGCATTTTGAGAAAGCGGAGACACAAACCCGCGAGGATTCAAACGAGTACCATCCAATACTATGTTATTGTACAATATAAATTGATCGGGGGCGGCGAGACCATAGCCATCGCTACTACCACTTACTTTAGAAGATACCACTTCTAGTTTACGATTTTTTTTACCGTCTAATGAAAACAAAGACACTGTTTCCGACAGAAATACTATTTTCTTTTTACTGGTATCTCCATCTTCAAAATCCACTTTTTGAGACAGAAATTTAGTTGGGAAATCGCGCAATCTTAATTGCCCTTTCGTATAAACCTGACAGGTAAAACGCTGAGAACTGGCAAGATTTTCTTTTTGACGAGCAATTACTTCTCGAATAATTCCATAGGCAGGGTCTTCTTTATTGGAAAGAATTACGGGAGCCAGCATCAGTTCCTGTCTCTCTAAAATGATATCCTGATAAAGATCTTGAGACGTGAGTTTAACACTAACTTCCTTATGTGCGTACCCAATGTATTGTGCCACCAACACATACTCGCCTGGGGAAAGTGTGATTTCATAAACCCCTTCACTGTTGGCACTCACTCCTTTTTGAGTACCCTTTACAAATAAGGTGGCAAAGGCAAGCAGGTTTCCTTCTGCATCCTTTACCAGCCCTCTAATAGTAGAGGCATTACTAACCGCAGAGATGAGAAGAAATAAAATACCGACGCTAACCCTCCCCCGCATGCCTCTTGATAATTACGATTTTTTAGAAGACGTGCGAAGATAAGTTCCTGCCATGGCAGCCACTCCTGCTATGAGTCCTCCCAGCAATCCTGTAATCAATAATAAGGCCGCAGAAGATCCTTGTAAGGGGAAAATGTTGGCAATTTGAGAAGACAAAATATGTTTATTGAGCTGATCTATCCACCAAGCCAACCCACCCCAAGCCATAAACATGCCCAAGAAACCAGCTGCAAAAGACATGCTGGGAGTTTGAGGCAATATCACAGCTACTAATAAGGTGCTGAGTACAAAACCCCACCAGGGTACAAAAGCTAGTAGGCCGATGGCCGTGCCCGCCAAAAGGGTTAATAAAACTGCCAGGGTAAAACGCATACTTATTTTTTAAGATTTTTTGAATTTAAGTACCCACTTTGCTTTATCACTGCTTTTATCAGACTCTTTCATAAACCAACAACGGTTATACTCCCCTTTCTCCCAAACAGCCACATTATTATCATAGAATCGGCTGCCGGGGTTTCCGCTCTGTCCTCCCGGAAAAACGCCATAAGCTTCCATTTCGTTAGTGAGATGCACAATCATTCTCCAACTGGGTCCATGACTATGTTTAATGGCATTAACAATATTGCCGTATCCACCTACCTGCAATCCCTTGCGAGCAAAAGCAGGCAAGGCATCTTTTAAAAGATGATACACACTTGGGTTCATGAACTTAGTCCAAAGGAGTTTACCTTGCTTTTCTTTTTCTGCTAAAACAACTGATGCTTTTTTGAAAGCTTCGGTTATAATATCAGGTAGAGTCTCAACAGTAGGTGTATTTATATTGTCTGCATAAACTAGCACACTGTCTCTCAACAACAGCTCTAAAGTAGTTTGCTCTGACGGCCAAGTAGCCAAAGGCTGAATACGACTAATTTCATCTCTCCAGATTCCTACTTTTACACTATCCCAAAAACACTGGAAAACAGTTTGTCCCTTAGAATCAGGCGTAGCTAATAAATCCCAATTTTTAAACTCATTGTAATATTCCAATTCTTTACTACTTAACGAGGAAAGATCCAGGTGGCGAAGTAACACAGGACGAAGATCTTCTGCAGAGGTATTAAAATAATCATTATGCAGCTTCATCATATCCTTTGGAGTGATGCCACTCATTTGTTCAAGGCGTTTATCTATTGTTACACCTCTTGCTGTTATGTAGCTACCTGGAATAAAATAAGGATAGGTGGAGTCTGCTGCGCGTTGGTTAGCACTTTGTAAAAACCCTCTCTCCGGATTAATTGAATGAGGATTTTCTGTTTGAGGTATAAAACCCTGCCACATAAAACTACTATCTACGCCAGGCATAACATAAAGACCCTGACGATCCCATCGAGCAGGGAAACGGCCTTGTTGCCAGATAGCAATGTCTCCTGTTTTAGAGGCAAAAATGAAATTCTGACCAGGACATGTA
>JBMSWW010000221.1:0-2585 GCA_049425065.1 Chitinophagaceae bacterium | reverse complement strand
TCCACATACACATACACCGCTTCTTTGTCTTGCTCAAAACCAAGATAGGTAGGAGCCATCAATTTCCCATTTATTTTAACTTGAACATGGGAAAGAACATACCTGCGCACCAAGCTATCCATGGATTCATGCACTGACTTGTCAATTAAATCAACTTTTTGATTGTATTGTTTTGCAATAGCCGCTTCAAAATCGTCAGTAAAAATCTCACACTGCATTTCCAAGCTTGCCTCTTGCTGGTTATGATTCACTTCAGTAACGCTCACATGAAAAGGATGGACTTTTTGCGCAGACAAAGGAATGGAGGCGCTGATTTCCACACTGGTTTCCGGAGTCAGCATCGCCCAAAAGCTCCAAAACGTCCATACAAAAGACAGGAATACCGCTTGCATAAATTATTTTTCTTTCACAAAACTGTGGTTTATTTTCAAGGCTGGAATCAAAAACTCAATTTTTTTCTAGGCAACCCCAAGCATGCAGTCCTTTTTCTTTTACTTCCCACTAGGCTGGGAACATATTATCAGCGCTTCCGCCCTGGATCATCAGCTTTTTATTCTAGCCCTGGCCGCAATTTATGCATGGCAAGACTGGAAACAAGTATTAATTCTGGTCACCGCCTTCACCTTGGGACATTCCTTGACCCTTGCACTTAGCGTCTTGGAGGTCTTTAGCCTGGATAGCAATTGGGTAGAATTTTTAATTCCGCTAACGATTGTACTTACTGCTACGAGTAATTTGCTACAACGCAATCAACCCGCTCGTAAAGTTCAATTCAATTACTGGTTGGCGCTTTTTTTTGGCTTTATCCATGGGATGGGCTTTGCCAACAGTATTCGATTCATGCTCTCTGAAGAACAACAGTTGGGCTGGGGCTTACTCGGTTTCAACCTGGGGCTCGAAGCCGGACAATTAATTTTTGTAGCCTTCCTCTTACTTTTTACATACCTGGTATTAGATAAAATTAAATTAGACAGAAAAAAATGGACAATTAGCCTTTCCTTGACAGCCTTGGTCAGCTCTTTGTTCATGACTTTAAGCAGAACACCTTTTTGATTAATAAAACAACCAACATGAAGAACTGGATTCTTTTCCTCGGACTATTATTGACTGTAGCTTTTCTAGAGGCACAGAATATTCAAAACAATCCGAACAGTAATCACGGGAACAAGTTTGAACAAATGGGAACTATTTTTCCTACTCCCAATGAGTATCGTACTGCCAGCGGGGCACCCGGTCCCAAATACTGGCAGCAGCGCTGCGACTATGATATTGTTTGCGAACTGGACGAAGTGAATTTGAAATTAAAAGGTGCAGAAACCATCACCTATTTCAACAACTCACCCGACGCCCTTACTTATCTATGGTTGCAGCTAGACGAAAACGAGCATAGTTCTGTCAATAATGCCAACTATCAGAATAGTGCTAGCATGAGCCGTCAGTTCAGCATTCAGCAGCTGGAGATGATGGATGAAAATAAAGGAGACAATGGAATGGGTTTTATCATTACTAAAATCACCGATGCAGTAGGAAAACCCCTTCGTTACACGATCAACAAAACCATGATGCGGGTAGAATTACCAGCTACCCTAAAGCCTGGCCAGCGTTTTGTTTTTAAAATTGACTGGAACTATAAAATTCCGGATAGACTGACCCTGGGCGGTCGTGGCGGCTATGAATTTTTTCCAGAGGATGGCAACCACTTATTCACCATGACACAATGGTATCCCCGTCTTTGCGTGTACAGTGACTTTAAAGGATGGCAGAACCAGCAATTTACCGGTCGTGGGGAGTTTGCACTCACCTTCGGCAATTTCAAAGTACAAATGACCGTACCTGCAGACCATGTAGTTCTTTCCACAGGAGAATGTCAGAACTATCCCGCGGTATTAAATCCTGCTCAATTAGCTCGGTGGAACAAAGCACAAAACTCTAAAGAGCCTATTGAAGTAGTAACCCTAGAAGAAGCTAAAAGTGCTGAAAAGCAAAAATCGGCTAAGAAGAAAACCTGGGTCTTCAAGGCAGACAACGTTCGTGACTTTGCGTGGACCGCTTCCCGCAAATTCATTTGGGATGCGATGCCCGCTATGGTGGAAGGTAAAAAAGTGATGTGCATGAGTGGCTATCCCAAAGAAGCTTACAATCTTTACCGCACTTATTCTACGAAAGCAGTAGCACATACAATTAAAACGTATTCTAAATTTACCATCCCCTACCCTTATCCTGTAGCACAAAGTATAGAGGCTTCCAATGGAATGGAGTATCCAATGATCTGTTTCAACTTTGGAAGAACAGAAAAAGATGGCACCTACAGTGAAGGAACTAAGAATGGAATGATCGGCGTAATCATTCACGAGGTAGGTCACAACTTCTTCCCCATGATCATAAATAGTGACGAGCGCCAATGGAGCTGGATGGACGAAGGTCTTAATACCTTTGTGGAATATCTAACTGAAGAATTGTGGGATAATAAATTCCCCAGCCGTCGGGGCCCTGCCGCTTATATCACAGACTATATGAAGTTACCTAAGGACCACCAGGAACCCATTAAGACTAATAGACATAATATTATTCAGTTTGGGCCCAAT
>JBMSWW010000220.1:0-2594 GCA_049425065.1 Chitinophagaceae bacterium | reverse complement strand
AGTTTTTAGAATACCGCTTTGATGCCACCACACGTACCTTGGTTGCGGCGTTTCTTATGATCTCGTTTGTGGTTACCCTTTTACCTATTGTTCTATACACCGGAGCGATCAATTTAGAAAGCATCTTCTCTGTTTCTGAGCGATTAGGCGTCTCGCATGAAACAGGCCTGTGGATCACCGTTTTTGGGATCGGAATCATCGGTTCTGTTTATGCCATTTTTGGAGGGCTAAAGGCGGTAGCATTTTCAGATTCGATTAATGGAATAGGGTTATTGCTAGGTGGAACGGCGATTCCGCTCATTGCACTCTATCAAATCGGAGACGGTCATATTTTAGAAGGACTTTCGGCGGTGATTGATCATGCCCCCGAAAAATTTAATGTGATTGGCAGTAAAGAATCCGTATTGCCTTTCGAGGTGCTTTTCACCGGATTAATGATCAATCAATTGTATTTCTGGGGAATGAATCAAACCATCATTCAAAGAGCCTTAGGAGCAAAAAATCTGAAAGAGGCACAAAAAGGATTGCTGTACACTGGGGTGCTTAAAATCCTTGTTCCGATAATCATCATTCTTCCAGGAGTGATCGGCTTCTACTATTATGGTGACTCCCTCTATGAAAACCAAGATTTAATTTATCCTGAGCTCATTAAAAAATTACTTCCAAATAGCTTTGTGGGCGTCTTTGCGGCGATCATCATGGGGGCGGTTTTAAGCACCTTCAACAGCGTACTCAACAGCGCAGCTACCATTTTTAGCTTAGACATTTACAAAAAACACCTTAATGCAGCAGCCAACGAGAAACAATTGGTGAGGGCAGGAAAATTAACCTCTACCCTACTAGCACTTTTTGCAATGTTGGTTGCGCCTCTCGTAGTGAATGCTCCTGAAGGCTTGTATCAGCTGTTACAGCAATTAAACGGAATCTTTTTTATTCCAATTGCCTCAATTATGATTGCCGGATTTTTCATGCGTTCTATTACTGCAAAGGCAGCAAAAGCTGCATTAATATTCGGACTGATTTTCTATATAGCCACCACCTTCATCTTTAAGGTCGACCTTCATTTTGTGCACCTTTGGGGCATTGAGTTTGTGCTCAATATGATTCTAATGTTTGCCGTATCCCAGGGATCTAAAACCCCACTCACCAGGTTTCCCGAAACCAATATGCCCCTTCTTGATATGCACCCATGGAGGCATACCAAGACCCTATCTTTCATTCTTTGTGCAGTAACTGTTATTATCTATATTCTTTTAGGTCAATTCTAAAAGAATAGGGCTAATAAAACATTAGCGCGTTCCCCTAGGCATGGGTGATTGATAGGCTTCAAAAGGATAGCGGTCTGGAAGCACTAAGGTCCCCGTAGTAAAAATCAGCGAGGACTCGAGTCCATTTTTAAAAGTTACTTCAATCAAAGAAGCCGTATATCCCTCAACACTTTCTGGCGCGTCAATAGCATATATTCCGTCTTCATTTTTGGGCAATAGGGTCTTTTGCCAATTTTGTCCGACCTCCCAAATTCTAAAATCTCTTGCATTTGGATTGGTAATAGACCATAGGGCGATTTCATAGTCGGATTCTGCGTCTTTGATTAGAACTTCAAAACGATCAGAGTTAATGCTCCACTCCCATTGCGGAATCGACTGCTCATGCGCTAAGGCATCAAAAAAAGAAAAGACATTTGAGGTATTGTAAGAACCGGCAAGCCCGTGATTGCCATTGGGTACGTATTGCAATTGCTTGTATCCCGGTAATTCGTCGAAATAGAACTTCCATGAATCGGTAACAAAAAATTCATCGATCGTTCCATTAACAATCAATTTAGGCATCTCAAAACGCTCTTTAAACTCAAAAGGCTCTACAAATTCAAGTAGCCTGTCAAATTCCTTTGAACCGATCCATTCCATAATTCCATAATTCACATAATCCTGGACGGCAGGTGACCAATCTCCATAAACTCGGTAGTGATGCTCAAATGACTCCTCGAGATTAAGCAGATCAATTACTAGTGGGGCCATCCCCATCACCCGATCATCAACTGCTGCAGTGGTCCAAGTCGTCCATCCTCTTTTCGAAGCTCCCGAAATAAAGAACTCTTGCACCGGCAAACTGCTCTTTGAAGTTACCGCTTGAACCACATCCATGGCCCTTGAAACCGCTCTTGTCATTGGAAATCGAGCCAACCACTCGGCCTGATCATCGGTCGCGCCACGGGTTAAAAACTGCTTCCATCCGTAGGCGATTAAATCATCTTCATAGCGGTCAATTGTATCGCCGGTTCCAAAATGCACCGGTTGAAAAGGAACATTACTCACGTGAGCAACTACAGCTCTCGTTGATAGAGCTTTTTCTACATTGAGGGTATCAAGCTGCCAAACCTCATCTGCTGAACTGCCCCCACCAATAAACAATAAAGCCTTATCGGTATTTATTTCATTCGGAACAACAATATCTACCCAATGCCACCATTCTGAAGGGGTCGTTTGTTCTTCAGCCATCCATTCTCCTTAAATCATTTTGGCCCTGTACACTTTGGCTTCCATATATTCGAGAGAATCCACGACAGAAAAACTATAACCCGTATTGTTTTTGAC
>JBMSWW010000219.1:0-2598 GCA_049425065.1 Chitinophagaceae bacterium | reverse complement strand
TATAAAGCAATCATTATAATATCAATACCAGTGGTTGAATAACCATTTATTCATGATCCAAATTTGAGAATAGGGAAATGACTTTTAAACCAAAATTTACAATCACAAACCCAATGGCAAACGATCTCACCAAGATCGTAACGGTGAAAGGGTTTTTAGATGCACCTCGTTGCTAGTTTGTAAGTAAGCGTTCGGCTAAATACATCTAGAAGGGACGTACAAAATTGAAGAAGATCACTGCCCCATAATTTTTTGGAGTAGATGATGACCAAAAACGAAGAGCATTGGCGAGTAGTGATTAAGTCCTTTGAGGACAGCGGTTTGGGACCAGGGGGAGTTTTGCAAAAAACAGGGAATCAGCGGTTCACGGTTTCGATTTTATCGTAAAAAATTCAGGGATGAAGCACAGAGTAGTCCCCCGACTTCAAAAAACTCATTTGAGCCCCTTATTATTCGCGCATCCCCCATTACCAGAACGAATTTTAAATTGGTTGTCGAACTTCCGAATAAAATACGCTGTGAACTTGCTGCAGTTGATAGCAGCCACCAGATGGCGCTTCTCAGGGAGTTGATGACATTATGTTGATTCCAACGAACGTTCAAGTGCATCTGTATTGCGGAATTACTGATATGCGCAAGTCAATCAATACACTGGCGATTCTGGTGCACGAAGTATTTGAGATGGAGCTTTCCTCTGGGCATTTATTTTTATTCCGCAGTCGATGCGGTTCAAAGCTTAAGGGATTGTATTATGAGGAAGGGAGTTTTACATTATGGTATCGTCGGTTGGAGAAAGGGAAGTTCATTTTTCCGCGTAATTCCCAAGGGCATATTGAACTCACCCAGACTCATTGGGATTGGCTCTTATCTTCTAATAAATACACCTACCAGCAAGGAAACCCTCCTGAAATTTATCGTGATTTTTATTAATAAATACTGATTAATCATGGTGGTTATTGTATAATAATCACCATGAAAACGACTGCCGAACAATCTATTTTTTCTTCTGAATTCCAAGCAATTCTTGCCCCACTTCAACAAAAAGAATTAGACACATTACAGCAAAAAGCACACGAGGCCCAAAAGTGGAAAGATAAATACCATTCTCTTTTGGAGCAATTACGCCTGGCAAAACAACAACGCTTTGGTCGCTCATCAGAAGCCCATATAGGGCAAGGTGAGTTGCAATTTGACGAAGCAGAATCGATTGAGGAGACAGAGCTCCCCAAGGAAGAAAACACGCTAACGGTGACCTACACTCGTAAGAAACCAGTACGACGTCCATTGCCAAAGCATTTGCCTCGAGTCATTGTCGAGCACGACATTCCTGAAGAAGAAAAAATCTGTGCCTGCGGCTGTATGAAAGAACGCTTTGGTGAAGAGATTACAGAGCAGCTGGAGTATATTCCTGCCAGACTTTCTGTCATTGCCCATGTTCGTCCAAAATACGCCTGTCGCCCCTGTGCTGAGGGCGTTAGTATGGCTCCCATGCCTCCGCTGTTTCTTCCCAAGAGTATGGCAACTCCAAGCCTTGTCGCTCATACGATTATCAGTAAATACGAAGACCATTTGCCTTTGTATCGCCAGGAGCACATGTGGCAACGATTAGGGGTTGAGATGCCAAGAAACACCGTGTGTGGATGGATAATGGCCGCTTTTGAATTGTGTGAACCAATGAAGCCGGTTCTTCGTGAGGAGCTTATTGCATCGAATTATCTGCAGGCGGATGAAACCCCCATGCAGGTAATGGATGAACCGAAGCGAAAGAATACCTGCAAAAGTTACATGTGGGTCTACACGAACCATCGACCCGATAAAAAAGTGGTGCTTTTTGATTACCAGCAAAGCCGCGAAGATCGCTGGCCAAAACAAATGCTTAAGGATTTTAGAGGGTATCTGCAAACCGATGGCTACAAAGGCTATGATTGGGTTGATGAGCACCCCGATATTACTCATTTAGGGTGTTTTTCTCACGCCAGGAGACCTTTTGCCCAACTAGTAAAGCTTGCAAAAACCACGGGGAAGTCCCATCAGGCTGTCGCGTTCATTAAAAAAATTTATCTTGTTGAAAAAGTGGCTCGTGATAAAAACTACACGCCACAGCAACGATATGAGCTTCGTTTACAGCATGCCAGGCCCATCTGGGATGAGCTTAAAATCTGGCTGGAAAAAAACAATAAAAACAACCGCACCCAAATCCAAATTGGGCGGGGCATTATTTTATATGCACCACCGATGGAAGGAGCTTACAGCCTATCTTTTAGATGGAATACTGGAGATTGACAATAACCTGATAGAAAATCTCATCAGACCGTTTGCTTTAGGGCGAAAAAACTGGATGATTTCAGGCAGCCCAAGAGGAGCTCATGCCAGCGCCCTGTTTTATAGCCTCATTGCTACAGCCAAGGCCAATGGACTCAATCCATTCGATTACCTCAAATATCTCTTTGAAAACATACGTTCCTGCAAAACTTCAGAAGATTATAAGGCGTTGCTGCCCTTTAACATCAAGCTGCCTTAACCCAATTTCTTAGCCTATACAACCCTGTATTTAGCCGAACGCTTACAATTAACCGTCGGCAGGCTGACTTCCTCCCT
>JBMSWW010000218.1:0-2605 GCA_049425065.1 Chitinophagaceae bacterium | reverse complement strand
CTGCGGCAAGATAACTTTTTTTTTAACAATTAGTTAATTACCACGATTTTTTTTGATGTCTTCAATTACAGGTTCCACCCGAACCTAAGTCCTGAGAAAAAAGCGGATCCAACACCTTCAGCACTGCTTTTGAGCAAGAGACTTAAATTAATTAAAATATTGTTTTTCAATTTTTTAGACACAAATGCTCCCACTAAAAAACCTTTTCCGTAGCTCGCCGACACCGAGAATGAGGATCCCGGGTCTGACAAAAAGCTATATATCCTTGATTTATAACTATCTGTATCAAAATATTGCACCCTGAAAATGCATTTTACCCCTAGCCTAGGGAAAACATGGCGAGTTTCCCAGTAAGAGAGATAACCTGTTTCCAAATCCCGCTTAAGATTTGTATCAGCGCTGTCAACTAAATTCTTCAAGTGTAGCATTTCCAACCTAAAACGCAACTGAAATTGACGGCTAATATTTTTCTCTAAGTGAAACCTTGAAGCTGATTTTACTGGCGCTTTCATGGAGGGAAAAGGGAAAGGCATTGTAGAGGCCGTGGGATCTTCAGGTTTTTGCTCTTGACGAAGACGTAAAGTGAAAATAGTATTTCTCGAGGGCTTGTAAGTGGCTTGTATATAATGATCCCTCCCTTTAGAAGGCATACTAACTTGATAGCGCAACCACGGAAACTGAAAAAAATCATTGTAAAATGTCAATTGAAGTAAAGGACTTGGTCGCAGTGAAACCATCAGAAATAAGCCGGTTTCATTTGAGGGTATAGTGTTTTCTGTAAATGCAGTGGTATATAGCGATTGATACTCTTTGGACAAAGCTCTCCACACAAAAGCAAGATCGACGATAGGGGCTGGGCTAAGAAGAATCCCTGCGAGTAAGGCTTTTTCTCCTCGCTTATCAATAGCTAATTCACTAAACACATGCGCATTTTTGTGTGTGATTGAAAAATCAATACTTGCATTTTGCCAATTGGATCCCTCGATTCTAAATAACTGGTAAGGTGATGATCCTCGCCCCCATGGTAAACTATACTGATAACTTATCCCATTAATACCCCAACTAAACTTTTGACGTTTCCTAGCGATTCGTATCCCCCCTATTCGTTCTCCCAAATTATTTTTAGCAGCAAGTTCCTTGTAGCTGCGATGATATCCTGAAGTGTTGATCGAATAAAAATGCTTAGCTCCCCGTGCACTATCATAAGAAATGCTTGCCGTCAGCCTACGTGATGAAAGAAAAAGAGTCAGTTCCCAATTTTTCAATTGTAGTTGCGTTGAAACACCGCGGTGAAAATTAAACTCTCCTGCCCCTCGGTGTGGTTTGATCACTGGAGACTGTTTTTTGATCCAAAGAAGTTCTCCAGACTTTCTCAATGACATGGTTTGCCAATGAATAAGTCCTTGACCCAAATTGACAGTATAATCACCTATCGCTATTGTTTTTAATAGTCCTTCCCCTTGCCAAAAACCATGAAAGCCATAGTAACCGAACCCCTTTTGAATTCCTTTTTTCCATAATGTCTCACCAGGGTCTTTCTTAGCGGTAACCCCCATTTTAATACCTGCAAGCTCCGCTCGTAATTGTAAAAGCAACCGTGAACGGTCCCCCAGCCAATTACCAGCGGAGGTAGAGTCAGGCGCAGACCCAAAAAAAGGAAGGCTCGTGGCAGTTATTGAGGGCTGCAGCGTAAATTTTTTTATCGCGATAAAAGAGAAGGCAGGTTGACTTAATTTCAAAAGCGGCAATAACTTTTTTATAAGCGCAGGATACCACCCCGGCACTGCCTGCAGCTCATTTACATGAATAAAGTTTCCTAATAGTTTTCGATACGCAAAAAACTGTTGAACCTGCCAGGGAGTCAATAATCCCCAACTCCCCATTTCGTCTTCTGTGATCGAGTTGATATCTACCCCTAATTTATCTACAACACCCTCTTCAACGTCTTGCCAATCCTGATCAGAAAATTGAGATTGCGTAGCCAGAAGTTCAGCCATTTCCTCATTGACATTGGAATTTATTTGAGCGAAACAAGGGCTCCAAAAAAAAGTCACATTTGCTATGACGAAAAGCCATAAACTAAATCGACAAGCATATTGAATAAATAACATTGACTCAACCTTTGTTTCCATACAGGCAAATATTATTGCTGAGGCTCAGCATGGGATGAAAGCCAGCTTGCAGATTGATCACTATTTTCTTTCTTTGGATAGAAACCCCGAACCAACTGAGTTGCTGATTGAGGGCGAGCCCGGCAATCACCGATATTGTTTCATGGAACAGATACCTGAACGAGAGTCCGTTATTCACGGAGACATTAGTTTTTTTTGCACTCCACCAGGAGAAACAAATTTTAGCAGAAGGTTCGTACTGGAGCGTAAATAGAAATTGCCAATTAGCAGAGAAATATTTTTCAGTAGTTGATTTAGTTAAAAAAGTAGCAGAGCCCGTAAATCCCATGGACAATACCTCACTTATTTCCATACATCCTCCAAGTAAGAAGTTAGGATTCCAATGCGCTTTATAACCAGTTGCCTTATAGTATCGAGCACCCATGGAGAGTCCCGCTGTGATTCCGCTTGCTAAGTGGCGTGCATGTGTAATA
>JBMSWW010000217.1:0-2633 GCA_049425065.1 Chitinophagaceae bacterium | reverse complement strand
CAATAATCCTTTTTGCGCTTCAGCTAGATTTTTAGCCCCTAGGGCGCGTTGAATAATGGTTTGATTCATGCTCCAGAAATACAATTGATTTATTATCAAACCCGTAAAAAGAACTTCAAAAGGCAGTACAGAATCTGAAGCGCCAATCACGTTAAATTTTTCAGGCGCATGCGCATAGACAGTCTGTAGCCCGTTCCACAGATTACCTTCTCCAATTTGATATAAAGCTATGGAGGGAATTGCCAATCCACCAATAAGTAACCCATACCCATTTACTGTATCTGAAACGGCTACGGCTTTTAGTCCTCCAATAATAGCATAGCACGCCCCAATACAACCTATGGCAATAACCGTAAGTGTAATTCCTTTTTGTTGGGTAACGCCTAGGACCTCAGAAACATTAAAAATACTTTCAAGATTAAGCGCACCCGTATACAATACAATTGGCAATAAAGTAACTACAAACGAAATCATTAGAAAAAAGGCTACCAACGTTCGTGTTGCTTTATCAAAGCGTTGTTCCAAGTATTGTGGAATGGTGGTAAGTCCCATTTTTAAGTATTTGGGAATAAAGTAAAGTGCAGCTACTACTAAGGCCAAGGCAGAGGTTACCTCCCAGGCAATAATGATAAATCCATTTTTATAGGAAGAACCGTTCATGCCAATCAAATGTTCAGTAGAAATATTGGTTAGCAACATGGAACCGGCAATAACAATACCGGTCAAACTTCGTCCCCCAAGAAAATAGCCATCGGTAGAACTTAAATTTTCTTTTCGAAGGGTGTACCAAGAATATAAGGCTACAAAAAGGGTATATCCTATAAAGGTGAGTAAGATGAACATTGGGTTAGTTATTTATTATTTCTGAAAGGCAAACGACTCTGTTTTCTTCAACTGAACGCTGGGCGGCAATACTTATGGCCATACTTTGAAGTCCTTCTTCAGCACTAACAGGAGAGGGCCCTCCCTCAGAAATATACTTTAAAAAAGCCCCCATTTCTAAACGGTAGGAAGCTTCATAACGTTCCATAAAGAAGGGAAGTAATGTTGGACTGTGAAATCCTTGTGTATCTGAATGGTATTCAAATGTTGCTGTTGGATTTGTAGCGCCCCAAACTCCTTTTTCACCAAACACTTCAATGCGTTGATCGTATCCATAGGCTGAATTTCTACTGTTGTCAATAGTCACAAGGGTACCTTTTTTAAATCGTAATGTGGTAATGGCAGTATCAACATCATGAAATGCTTTCAATCGAGGTTCTCCTAAAACTGCAGCTTCAGTATATACGGTTTCTACTTCATCGTCAAGCAGATAACGCGCCATATCAAAATCATGAATGGCCATATCTAAAAATAAGCCACCTGAGGTTTTGAGATACTCTACTGGAGGAGGACCAGGATCTCGACTAGTGATACGAAGCAGATGAGGGGTACCTACTTTTCCGGTTTGAAGAGCGTCTTTTAGCCTACAGTAAGTCGGATCAAACCTCCGATTAAAACCCAGCATAAAAGGAATGTTTGCCTTTTTTATGATTTGGACTACCTTTTTAACCACAGAAAAGGACAAGTCTAGGGGTTTTTCACAAAAAATGGCTTTTCCCGCCTTGGCCGCTTGTTCAATATGAGTAGCATGAAACCCTGTGGGTGAGGCGATAATAATGGCATCGAGATCAGGGTCTTGCACAAGGGAAGTGAAATCATTATAAAATCGAGAGACACCACAACGTGCAACCCACTGCTTCTTTTCAGGGTGTACACGGGCTGCTGCAATGACCATGCAATTAGGGAAGTGATGCGTGGCATGAGTAAGATGAACTTTGCCAATTCTTCCCAACCCAATGAATCCTAAGTTTATTGTTTTCAATGGTAATTTCGTTATCTCTTAGTTTTAAAGATACAGATTTAATAGCCAATGCGTTTATTGGTTTTACGATCTTTCATCCTCCCAAATCAACACCTCATTTTTTCGGTCGGTAAAAAAGCCAGAGCATTTTCCATCGCCCATTCCCGTTATCCCCCCATCAGGATGGCAAATTAGGGTACAATTCTCATCATGCAATTCACTAAAAACATCGCAGCAGTATTGAGGAAAAAAATAAACAATTTTCCCTTGGTACTCATATTGATAAACTTTTGCTGGCGGATTCCGAACCTCTTCCTTTTTTATGGCTTCTATTTTTTGTGCGATGCAGCCGGGAATTGTATTAGAAGATACTTCTTTGTTACAATTTAAAAGTAGAAGTATGAGAAATAGGGAAAAGAAGGGTGGCTGTTTCATGGAAGTTTTAGTTCATAATTTTTTGACGACATAGGTCACTATTCCCCAAATAATCAATTCATTTTCTTCGGTAACTTTAATGGGCGGATATTTTTTATTTTCAGGCATAAGGTAAATGCAGTCAGCTTCTACTTTAAGCCGTTTCACAGTAAATTCACCATCGATAAAACATACTGCAATTTTATTGTCTTTAGGTTCAAGGCTCCGGTCAATGACCAACAAATCTCCATCATCTAAACCAGCTCCTTGCATTGATTCACCTGAGACACGGGCATAAAAAGTTGCCGCTTCGTTGCGCACCACTTCCTGATCAATGCTAATGCGTAATTCTTTAAAATCATCTGCTGGCGAGATC
>JBMSWW010000216.1:0-2669 GCA_049425065.1 Chitinophagaceae bacterium | reverse complement strand
AAGCTCCAAGAGTTTCTTGGGTATCCATTGCGAGTTGTAATCGCCTTAAAATTTTTTCGGTTACAAACGAAAACCAACCAACGACTGCGCTACAGGATTTTGAGCTGATAGCTTGGTCCATTGCCCAAGCTGTATCCGAGGTGTTTGAGGTCGCAATTACTAGAATTTTTTTTATGTCGATGCCGTTTGTGGATAGTGCTGGGGCATAGGGGATATATGGTGGGCAGATGAGGGCAATCCATTTATCTTGCTGGGATAGCTTTTTCAATGCGGGCGTTAATAAGGAAAACTCACCAACTCCTACTTGTTTTGATGTGAATTCAATTAGCGTCCCTAGTGGCCATCCTCCAATAGTTTGGTCAATGCTATTGATTTCAGATGTAATGAAATGGGTATTTCGACGAGATATTTCCTTGCCGCGCCATATATAAGGCGAGTGATGTATATCTTGTAACGCTGTTGCCATGGCTTTGCTTAGTTTATTTTTCCGTTTCTAATGATTCCTACTGCAAGTCCTTCGATTAGGAATTGATCTCGCTCCGGGTCGATCTGAATGGGTTTAAATTCTTCGTTCTCTGGTTCTAACCAGATTTCTTTATTTTTCTTTCTGAATCGCTTAACAGTTACTTCATTATTGATTCTGGCAACCACTACTTGCCCGGAGCGCGCTTCCATAGTTGTGTGCACGGCTAATAGGTCCCCATCTTGAATGCCGATATTGCGCATACTGTTCCCTCGTACCTTTAGAAGGTAATCGGCCTGTGGTTTAAATAGCGACTGTTCGACTTGCACCCTGCTTTGAATGTGTTCCTCTGAAAGAATAGGATGCCCCGCAGCTACTTTTCCGATAATTGGTAGGCCGATATCTTTCGTTAGCTGTATTCCCCTTGATGTTCCTCTGCTTATTTTTATATGCCCTTTTTTTTCCAATGCTCGTAGATGCTCTTCCGCGGCATTAGGGGATTTGAACTGGAACACACGAGCAATATCTGATCGTGTTGGCGGGAATCCAGTGGATTGAATGAACTCCTGGATGAGTTTGAGTATTTCAGATTGTCTGCGGGTTAGTGATTTCACGGTTTTTTCTCGAAAATCTATTAACTGTAATTATATACAGTATTTTTTATTTTCCAACGATTTTGAAATCCACCATCAGCCGACGCCCCAAATTGGTGCAAATCGCTCAATTTAAGTATTAGATTTTTGTGCCTTTTTGGTGCTGAGGGCTAGTTGAAGATATTTTTATTTTTGTAAAAATTCTTTTTTAAAAAAATTATATTTTTTAAATATATGAATTTATTTATTAATTTATTTTTTTTAAAAGTTGGCACGGTCTTTGCTTTATACCTATTGAAAGCTGTAAGTAAGGATTAATTTTTATCAATACGAACGGCCAGTAGAAAGTTTTCATTAACACCAATAAGGAAAAAACGATGAACCGTAAGCAATTTATCAAATCGCTTTTAGGGATAACCTTTGGTCTTAGCGCAGCAGTTGCAGTGACTGCTAAGGCTGCTGATACGATTAAGGTCGGCATTCTCCATTCACTATCGGGGACGATGGCTATTTCTGAGACTGCCCTTAAGAATACCGCCCTCATGACCATTGAGGAAATTAATGCTAATGGCGGCTTATTGGGCAAGCAGCTTGAGCCTGTTGTGGTGGACCCAGCTTCTAACTGGCCGCTATTCGCAGAAAAAGCGCGACAGTTAATTACTAAAGATGAAGTCGACGTGGTGTTTGGTTGCTGGACTTCTGTTTCTAGAAAGTCAGTGTTGCCTGTATTTGAGGAGCTTAATAGTTTACTTTTCTATCCCGTTCAATATGAGGGGGAAGAGTTATCTCAGAATGTTTTCTATACGGGTGCAGCACCTAACCAGCAAGCCATTCCTGCTGTTGAGTACCTGATGAGTGAAGAGGGTGGCTCGGCGAAGCGTTGGTTCCTGCTTGGCACTGACTATGTTTACCCAAGAACGACCAATAAGATTCTTCGAGCTTTTCTTAAGTCAAAAGGTGTAAAAGAGTCTGATATTGAAGAGGTCTATACCCCATTTGGGCATAGCGATTATCAAACAATCGTAGCAAACATTAAGAAATTCTCTGCAGGTGGTAAGACTGCTGTGGTCTCTACAATCAACGGTGACTCTAACGTTCCTTTCTACAAAGAGCTAGGAAACGCTGGATTAAAGGCAACCGATGTACCGGTTGTAGCGTTTTCAGTTGGTGAGGAAGAGCTACGGGGTATAGATACAAAGCCGCTCGTGGGCCATCTTGCAGCATGGAACTACTTCATGTCTGTAAAAGGAAAACAAAACAAGTCATTTACAAAGATGTACAAGGATTGGGCTAAGAAGAACGGTCTTCCAAACTTAGATACGGTAGTAACCAATGATCCAATGGAGGCTACTTACGTTGGAATCCATATGTGGGCACAAGCTGTTAAGCAAGCTGGAACCACAGATGTAGATAAGGTTCGTGATGCGATGGGTGGTCAGACTTTCAAGTCACCATCAGGCTTTACATTGACTATGGATAAGACAAACCACCACCTACACAAGCCAGTAATGATTGGAGAAATTCTTCCGAATGGCCAATTCCAAGTTGTTTGGAAAACCAAGGGACCAATTCGTGCTCAGCCTTGGAGTGCATTCATCAAGGGAAACGAAGGT
>JBMSWW010000215.1:0-2686 GCA_049425065.1 Chitinophagaceae bacterium | reverse complement strand
GGTGTGGGGGTTCGAGTCCCTCCATCCGGACTTCTTTCCGCTTATTAAACTGATCTATGGCAACTGTTACCCGCGCCAATATTGGCAACCTCCATGACAAGCTCTCTCTAACACTCGAAAAAACAAGTTATCTGCCTGCTTTCGAAAAGTCACTCAAAGAGTATGGACGTAAGGCCAATATTCCAGGTTTCCGCAAGGGCATGGTACCAGCAGGACTCATTAAAAAAATGTATGGTCCTTCTTTGTTCACCGATGAGGTGTTAAAAGCAGTTGACCGCGAACTGATCAGCTACTTACAGCAGGAAAAAGTGGAGATTTTTGCGCAGCCTCTACCCTTAGAAACTGATCTCCAGCAATTAGATGTAAACAATCCTCTTGATTATACGTTTCATTTTGAAATCGGTCTAAAGCCTGAAGTAAAATTGCCTGATTTAGCCAAGGTAAAAACAACTCGTTACGTAGTAGAAGTTACCGAAGAGATGATTGACAACGAGGTAACCCGTTTGCAGAATCGCTATGGCAACATGAAAGACCAAGAGGAGATTGATTCAGAAGAGAATGTGATCAATGTGAACTTTGTAGAAGCCGACAAAGATAGTAACATAGTAGAGGGTGGCATTACCAAAGACAACTCTTTATTGGTAAAATATTTTGCATCCAAACAGCGCAAGAATTGGATGGGTAAAAAGGCCGGAGACTCCCTCACCTTGCAATTGAGCAAAGCCTTTGAGGAGAAAGAGCGCGATTTTATAATGGGAGACCTGGGGCTTGACAAAAATGACAAGGCCGCTGCTGATAAGTTCTACAACATTGTAATTACCAAGGTAGGATTGCTCGAGAAAAAAGTATTGAACGAAGAATTTTTCTCTCAATTGTACCCCGGTGGCGAGGTAAAAACAACCGATGATTTTCGCAATAAGATCAAAGAAGAAATTCAGGCCTACTGGAACGGCCAAGCCACCAACCAACTTCATGATCAGCTTTACCACGAGTTGCTCGATCATACTAAGTTGGACTTTCCGATGGCTTTCCTAAAAAAATGGTTACAAACCCAAGGAGAAAATCCTAAATCAGCCGAAGAAGCGGAGGCAGAATACCCCAAGTTTGAAAGTCAGTTGAAGTGGACACTGATCACTGAAAAGATTGTGAACGAGAATGCCATTCAGGTAAATCCTCAGGAGATTCGCGATTTTGCTAAACAACAATTATTTAGCTACATGGGTGGCGGTGCTGGCCTTGCCGACGACCAGCCTTGGGTAAATGACTATACAGAAAAAATGATGAAGGACCGTCGTTTTGTGGAAGACGCCTTCAACAGAATTCAAACCCAGAAAATTTTTGAGTGGGGAACTACTCAGTTGAAGCCCACCGATAAAAAAATTGATGCAGACGCCTTTACCAAAATGGTAGAAGAACATCAGCATCACCACCACTAAGCCTTCCCGTCATCCAAATCCCTGACAGGCTGTCTTAATTTTGCTGACCCACCTTTTGGTCGGATATTTGCTATTCTTCTATCTAAACAAGCAATATGAGCAACCGATCTGAGTTTGAAAAATATGCCGTTAAACACCGGGGCATTTCCAGCAATACCCTGCACCAGTATGCCAACCATCTGGTGACTGCCATGACCCCCAATATTATCGAAGAACGTTCACTGAATGTAGCCGTGATGGATGTATATAGTCGTTTGATGATGGACCGTATCATTTTCTTGGGCTACCCTATCAATGATGAAATTGCCAACATCGTAACGGCACAGTTATTGTTTTTGGACTCCTCTGATCGCACCCGCGATATCAATATGTACATCAATAGTCCTGGTGGAAGTGTGTACGCAGGATTAGGAGTGTACGATACGATGCAGTACGTGAGCCCGGATATTGCTACAATTTGTATTGGAGTAGCGGCTTCCATGGCCTGCGTATTATTGGGTGCAGGTACCAAAGGAAAACGTGCTGCTCTTCGTCACTCACGCATTATGATGCACCAGCCCAGTGGCGCCATTGGCGGACAAGCCAGTGATATAGAGATCACCGTGAAAGAGATTCGCAAATTAAAGCGTGAATTATATGAAGTAGTAAATGCCCATACCGGAAAATCGCTGGAACAAATTGAACAAGATTTTGACCGCGATAATTGGATGACCGCGGCAGAAGCTAAAGAATACGGATTAGTAGACGAAGTATTGCTTATCAATCCTCGTAAACAAAAGAAAGATCAATAAGATTCTATGAATACACATAATTATCTCCCCTCAGATTGGAGAATGGAAGACGAAGAAGAAGAAAAAGAAGAACAACCCAAGTCTGACATCGGCATGTTCAGCAAAAAACTGGAGCGTTACTTCTTTAACAAAAGAGCCGTGTATCTATGGGGAGTGGTAGATGACAAAAGTGCCAAAGATGTAGTGAGCAAGATGTTGCTGCTTGAAGCTGATAAGCCGGGAGAGGAAATCAAATTTTACATCAATAGCCCCGGTGGGGTGGTTACTAGCGGTATGGTTATTTATGACACCATGCAACTCATTAGCAGTCCTGTTAGCACTATTTGTATGGGATTAGCCGCTTCCATGGGCAGCATTTTGCTTAGTGGGGGTGTCAAAGGAAAGAGATATATATTTCCTCATGGAGAAGTGATGATCCATCAACCTTCTGGAGGTGGACAAGGAACTTCCGCTGATCTA
>JBMSWW010000214.1:0-2692 GCA_049425065.1 Chitinophagaceae bacterium | reverse complement strand
CAGCAATATCAGCGGTTTTAGAAGCTACCTCTTTGACCATTTGAGCACCCATATTTTCAATGGGATCTTCTAATTCAATTTCTTTGGCAACACTAACCCCGTCTTTGGTAACCTGTGGAGCACCAAATTTCTTTTCGATTACCACGTTACGTCCTTTGGGCCCGAGGGTAACTTTCACTGCATTTGCCAGCGTATCTACGCCTTTCTTCATTTTATTTCTTGCTTCGATATCGAAGAAGATTTGCTTTGCCATATATTAGTATTTTATTGTTTACAATTAGATGATTGCTAAAATGTCTGATTCACGCATGATCAGGTAGTCTTCCCCGTCAACTTGAATTTCTGTACCGGCATATTTGCCATACAGCACAGTATCTCCTGCTTTTACAGTTACAGGCTCATCTTTTTTACCAGGTCCTGCAGCAACTACTGTACCACGCTGGGGCTTTTCCTTAGCGGTGTCAGGAATGATGATTCCACCGGAAGTTTTTGCTTCTGCGGCGGCGGCTTTCACGATTACTCGGTCGTGAAGCGGAGTGACATTGACTTTCTTGGCCATAACTAGATTTGATTTAGTTTTTTTGATTATCCGGCCTTTTTTTTAAAAAGGGCCGTTGTGCTAATAACCCTAAATAGTATGCCATAACAAGAAATACCTTAAAAAATGTAGTTTTTGTCAGCAATTATGCGCCAAAAGCGCTTTTTTTAATTCAAATCTCCTTCTACGCTGACAAATTTGCAGAACTAGACAGACTACCCCATATAAGGTGGAATAACATATATTCGCAGCCGATAAAAGCTCATTGTCAATGATCAGCAGAAGAAATATCAGGGTAAAAGTTATGCAATCGCTCTATACCCTTTCCACTTTAGATTCCGCGCCAGCCTCCGGCTTTTCCCAACAATTGCTGAACAGACATTTTGACCAAACCCGAAATCTTTTAGTGCATTTAACCTGGTTTTTAACCCAGGTGATGAGATATGCTGAACAATACGCCCATCAAAAAGCATCCAAGCATCTTCCTACGGCCGAAGATCTAAATATCAATACCAAGATTGCCGGCAATGAATTACTCTGGAAGATTTTGGAAGAACCCGGTTTTCAAAAGGAAATAGACCGCCTAAAACCGGAGGGTAATGCAGATAAAGAATTCATCAGAAAAATCTATTTACAACTCTTGGAAACAACAGAGTATCAATCCTACATAGCGTCTCCTGAAAGAGAAAAAAAAGAGGAAAGAAAGATCATGGAATTCATTTTGAATGATCTTTTATTAGCCAACCCCCACTTTATCTCATATATCGAGGAATTGTTTAGTAATTGGGATGATGATGGAGAAGGTGTAGTTCAATTGCTGGATACCTACTTACACAAACCCGGAAGTTTGAATTTTGAGAATCTGGTAGATCCGGAGAAAAAGCATTTTGCCAAGGAACTATTGCGTACCGTTATAGAAAAAGAAGATCATATTCAATCCTTAATTGTTCCCAAATTAAAGAACTGGGAGCCTGAGCGAATTGCACAACTAGATATGATTATGATGAAAATGGGAGTGGCAGAATTTCTTTACTTCGAAACCATCCCTCCTAAAGTTACTATCAATGAATATATTGATCTTGCAAAAGAATACAGTACTTCTCAAAGTGGCCAATTCATTAATGGCATCCTAGATGGCATTCACAAAGAATTGGTAGAACAGGGTAAACTCCAAAAGACCGCTTACAAAAAGTAAGCTAGCAACCCTTAGATGTTATAATTTTACAACAGAATCTATCAACCTGACACATGAAAAAAGTATTTACTACCCTTCTTTCTTTTTCCTTGATAATTTCTTGTAGAGAGGTATCAAGGTCTAACGAAAGTACCCCAGTGTCTACTACCAATAGTATAGAAAACACAGCAGTGAGTGCTATAGATACTACTAACTTTACCCAAATTCAATGGATAGACCCGATTGATCAACAATTGGGAAAATTAACTCCCAATAAAGAAGTAGAGATTATCTGGAACTTTAAAAATGTAGGTATTAAACCACTGATCATAGAAAACGTTTCCGCTTCCTGCGGATGCACTATTCCTGAAAAACCTGAAAAACCATTAGCCCCCGGAGAAGTTGGTTTTATAAAAGCAAAGTTTAACGGAAGCGGTATGGGAGTAATTGTAAAACAAGTGCACGTAACCACCAACACCACTCCTACTAAAGATCATACCCTTAGTTTTGGAGGGGAAATAATTGAGAAAAAATAAAACAACCCATCATGATTAATTTTCATCTGTTACAACAAGCCGCTCAACCTGGTTTTGGAGGATTTCAATTTATTTTTCTAGGCTTAATGATTTTAGTTTTTTGGCTTTTCTTTATTCGCCCGCAAGCTAAAAGAGCAAAAAGTCAAAAACAATTTATTGACAACCTGAATAAAGGGGATAAGATTGTAACAATTGCGGGTATCCATGCTACCATCAACAAAGTGAATGAAGATGGAACGGTACAAATTGACACAAGTCCAGGTAGCTATCTTAAAATTGAAAAGTCAGCGATTAGTATGGACTGGACTACCGCGCTTACTACTACGGCTGCAGCTGAAAAGAAATAACGATGCTACGCGTAGGGCTTACTGGCGGAATTGGGAGTGGCAAAACCACTGTAGCCCAAGTTTTTGAAACCCTGGGCATCCCCGTCTACTACGCAGA
>JBMSWW010000213.1:0-2701 GCA_049425065.1 Chitinophagaceae bacterium | reverse complement strand
GGATTCGGTTTTTCCGAATTTGCCCCCATCGGCTTTGTTAATGAGTGGGTTAGTTATCACAAAGGCTTCTCCTCCTCATTTTCTTCTGATCAGTTCAGTGCCAGTAGTCATATTGCCCAACTGATCGCTGCCTCCCATTTGAAGCTTGCAGTTCTTATGTTCATAAAGCCAATAGAAGTCGTAACCCTGCATTAGCTGATAGGCAAACTCTGTATAGCTGATACCCGTGTCCCCTTCAATTCGTTTCTTGACACTGTCTTTAGCCATCATGTAATTGACTGTGATGTGCTTTCCTACATCTCTCAAAAAGTCAATAAAGGAGATAGAGCGGAACCAGTCATAGTTGTTGACCATTTCTGCTGCGTTGGGAAGAGAAGGGTCAAATTGAAGAAATTTTTCCAACTGTGCTTTTACGCCGGCTGCATTCCGCAACAATGTTTCTTCGTTCAATAAATTTCTTTCTTCACTTTTACCACTTGGGTCTCCCACCATACCGGTGGCCCCACCTACGAGAGCAATGGGCTTATGTCCCGCACGCTGAAAATGCACCAGCAGCAGAATGGGGACCAGGCTTCCAATATGGAGACTATCTGCCGTAGGATCGAACCCAATGTACCCAGCTGTCATTTCTTTTTCCAGTTGTTCACGGGTGCCCGGCATTAAATCTTGAATCATCCCTCTCCAGGTAAGTTCATCCAGCAGTTTCATTGTAAAGTGATTTTCGCAAATGTAAGCGATGGTGGTAATAATAAGTGGGGGTTGATTAACTTTAGTGCTCATAATTCCTATGGGCACCTCATTGCTAATCAAATGGATTTTAATCGGCTCTCTACTTTCACTGCAAGTGGGAACTTTGTCCGCGCAATTCAGAAAGTATTCTAATGAATTTTTAAATATCGGCGCAGGTGCCCGTGGGTTAGCGATGGGCGGAGCTCAGTTGGCCTCGGTGAAGGACGGAAGCTCGGGTTATTGGAATCCTGGAGGTTTAGCCTCCATACACGACCGACCTCACTTAAATCTGATGCATGCAGAATATTTTGCGGGTATTGGAAAATATGATTTTTTGAGTGTAGCACTGCCCACTTCTTCCAATAACCGCACGCTAGGCGTTTCTGCTATACGATTTGGTGTAGATGACATCATGAATACGCTTTTTCTGATAGAACCCGACGGGTCTATCAATTACAACAATATTCAATCCTTTTCTTCGGCCGACTATGCGTTTTTATTTTCTTACGGACAACGAGTAAGTGGAGGGGAGCACGAGGATCATCAATTACAATTTGGTTTCAATGCAAAACTGATTCATCGGAGTGTGGGGCGTTTTGCCAAAGCCTGGGGATTTGGGGTAGATGCCGGGATTCAATACCGGATTCGTCAATGGTATTTTGGCGCTGTAGCAAAAGATATTACCAGCACCTTCAATGCGTGGAGTTTTCGATTCACTGATCGCGAAAAGGAAATGCTGTACCTGACTAATAATGATATTCCGATTCGATCTACTCAGCTTACAGCTCCTCGTTTGCAATTCGGAGCTGCTCGACGATTTGACATTGGTGATAGCATTCCTTATTGGCGGAATTGAACATGGATTGTAGTTTTGACGGAAAGAGAAATGCATTAGTGGGTAGTAAGTTCATTAATATAGATCCCAAATTGGGATTGGAATTTGACATGAATAATATTTTGTTTTTCCGCGCGGGGATTTCAAATTTTCAACGAGCCTTGGCGGATGGAGATACGCTGAATCAAAAGAAAGTGTGGATTTATCAACCCAGTGCGGGTGTAGGTGTTAAATTAGGAAACTGGATGGTTGATTATGCTTTTATTAATCTAGCGAACCAGTCAAATCCATTATTTACACATGTTTTTTCTTTAAAACTCGACTGGCCCAATAAAGAAAATAATTAGTCTACTCCGCGTGTATAAATTATCTCGTTATATCATTGTCTGCTGTTTTTTCCTAAAAACAATTTCTGTTCTTGCACAGCCGATGAATAATGAATGGATTAACTATAATTTGACTTATTATAAATTTAAGATCGCTGCTGAGGGCTTGTACAGAATAAACCAGGCGGCACTACAGTCGCTGGGTATTGCCCAAGCTAATGTTTCGCATTTTTCATTGTGGAGAAATGGAGTAGAAGTGCCGCTTTATATTTCTCATACTGCTAGTATTTTGCCAGCGGATGGGTATCTGGAATTTTGGGGAGAGGCTAATGATGGTAAGCCCGATTATTCATTGTACAGAATTAGTGATCATCAATTAAATGATCGTTGGAGTCTGTTTACTGACTCTGTAAGTTATTTTCTTACGGTGGATCCTTCCGGTAATCATAAACGTTTGCAACCAACCGTAAATTCAATTCCCGCAGGAAGCACTCCGGTTCCTTTTTTCATGCATACAGAAGGCAGATACCATCGCGAACGTATTAATGAGGGATACGCAGTGGTAGCAGGATCCTATATCTACTCGTCTGCATTTGATCAAGGAGAAGGATGGACTACCAATGATTTGGGAGCTGGTCAACAGCGAATAGAAAATTTTACTGCCTTACGTCCCTACACGGGGTCAGATGCACCAGATCCACAGCTAAAAGTGAATGTAGCGGGTAATGCCCCGAACACTCGGGCTGTTGAGGTTTTAGCAGGCACCACTAGTCTTATTAGTCAGCAGCTTTCTCAATTTGATTATGCAAAG
>JBMSWW010000212.1:0-2728 GCA_049425065.1 Chitinophagaceae bacterium | reverse complement strand
CCAGAACGAAGTGCATATTTTCCAGGAAATTTTACCTCTCCCTCAATAACCACATTAGATTGATTGCGATATAAAGGGGAACGTCTCACATACACAACATCAAATGGTTCAAGCACAACATCCATAGTAGCATTCACTTGATAGCCACTATCCAAGTCAATTGTTTTAACAACCGTATACTGAAGAGAATCGGCAAGTTGATCCTTTTGACGAATACGACGGGAAACTTCTACTCTTTTCAATACAGCCCCATCTTTTATACCAGAAGCTGTAAGTATCAAATCTTGAATTTGCATTCCTTTTAAAAAAGGATAAATCCCCGGCTGATTTACTTCGCCTTCAATGGTGATATACTGGTATTGCTTAACTAACGATTGATCATAGATATGAATAGAGTCTTCCTTTTGTAATGCAAGACTTGATTTGCCATTCAACACATCCTTCACATTAAATTGTACTAACGTTGGAGTAAGATCATTCTGGTAACGGCGAATAACTCCCCTATCCAAAACAGCACTTTCCTTGATTTGTGCTTTTTCCAATAAAGCCTTTGCGGTAGTAAAACTTTCTAATCCATATTCACCAGGGTAATAAACCGCTCCGCCAATTTGCACGCGGTTTGCGTATCTATTAGCTAAAGAGTCAATCACCAATGTATCTCCGGATATCAATTTGAATTTCGACAATTGAGGGGCGGGAATCGTCAGCACTTCTCTTGCTGTAGCGCCCAATCTTTTGACACGAACCATTTCCTTAAAGGCAATGTCAGCCATACCACCTGCATAATCCAAAAGACTTGCAGGGCTATCTGCTTCCGTTAAATCAAAAATGGCCGGCTTTTTGATTGCTCCTTTTACTGCTACACGCTTTTTGTAAGCAGGCACACGAACGACATCATCATCTTGTAACAATAAATTAGTTGATAGATCTCCTTTTAATAAAAACGAATAGAGATCAAAATCGGCAATCATTTTTCCACCTCTGATCAACTGTATGCTGCGATAAGAGCCAATTTCATTGGGGCCACCGGCGGCATGTATGGCATGCATGATGGTAGCAAGAGAAGGAAGGGCATAACTACCAGGGCGATTCAGCTCACCTACCAACGTAACACGAATAGTACGGATTTGACTGAGAGAAACAGCAACGCGGGTCTGACCTGCACGAATGGCCGGATAGATTTTTGAAAGTGCATTACTGATTTTTGAAGTAGCCTGCTCTACGGTTAAACCCATCACACGAATCGGACCGAGATTGGGATAGCGAATATCTCCATCTGCACTAACGCGGAGCTTCGCCGTTTTTTCAGAAAGGCCAAACACATCAATTAATAACTCATCATTGGCGCCTAATACATAATTACTGGGTGTGGGCAAGGAAAGATTAGGTTCAAAGTTGACCCCTTCTTTATCAAAAAGGTCCGAACCAAAAATCTGTAAAACAGAATCAACTTCTTTTTTATCGGGTCGTTGAGAACGCACAGGCAATCGCATTCCATTGGGATCAACTTCTTTCTCCTTTAATTGAGACATGGTCTTACTAATCATAAAGGGATCCATCCGTTCCATTCTTTCCCGAATGACCAGTATTTGCTTTTGTGATAAGCCGCGTGTACTCGCCTCTATTTCAAACCGGGCAGGTGTTAAACCTAATAATTGTTGCTGGGCTAGTAAGGTCACTAATTGCTCATCACTCATTTTTTCAACGGGCAGTTTACTCAACTGTGCCTCTACGCCCACTGAAAAAACAAGCGCAAACAAAAAAGTTAATCCAATACGGATAATCCTATTCATGCCAATTATTTAAATGCTTTGTTATCAAAAAACCATACCAAAGAGGCATATATCTGTTTGTTTCGGCGATCTGATAACTCAGAGCGTCCAGAAAACCCTCCATCTAATTTAGTCCACTTGTAGTTAAACAACCAAGTGGAAGAAGCTCCCGCACTTAACAAAAAGGATTTTATATCCCACTGCACTTGCAAACTAGCACTCACATCTGCCCAGTATTTGGATGGGTTTTGACGGAACGGATCCAGGTAAGGCGTGATGAAAAAGTAGTAATAGAAATCATTATTATGCTGCACTCTTTCGCCTGTAAACATAATTTTTTTATAGCCCTTTACCCATCCTAATTGCAAGGTTTGGCTATTACTACCCGGTCCAATCCAAGCACCCATCACTTGCCCATAGTTAGTATATCCCTGTCTAACCACTGGATGGATGTACCAGCTATTGTAATTTGGAGGTCCATACGGATTGCCATTACGAAGGATCAATCTTGGATCCGGAACCTGCAAACGAGTAATTTCTAAACCAAATTGTAAATGAGAACGTCCATTTCTTAATGGCATATACTTTCTAACTCCTGCTGTATACCCCATTGGAATACTGTCTTGTAAAAGATTGGTTGGATAGGCCGCTTTATCTGCTCGACCAAACTCGACATAAAATTCTGCATGATCCTTAGGCATCACATAACGCATAAAAAACGAACCTAACCGCTGACGAGTTTCACCTTCCACTTGTGCAAAAGGGAACACCAATAAGCGGCTGTATTCATTATTGCGGTACTTAACCATGGATCCAGCAATACCCAAGAAAAAGTTTTTTGTCCATTTAGGCTCCCAACTTATAATATAGCCAGAGAATACACGCTGAAATGTATCCTTTGGTGGAATCCAGTACCAAGGAAACTCTCGGCGCATTCGCGCATCCTCTGGATTTGC
>JBMSWW010000211.1:0-2731 GCA_049425065.1 Chitinophagaceae bacterium | reverse complement strand
CATATCGCCGATAGTATTCATCAATGGTTGAGTTCACAATTCAATCCTACCTGGACATTGGTAATCGAAATGGTGCTTGCCGGCGTGGCGGTGATCGGTTTGTTTGCGATACTGGGACTAGTGCTAGTTATTATGGAAAGAAAAGTGGCCGCCTGGATTCAGATTCGCCTGGGGCCCAACCGTGTAGGCCCACTGGGTTTATTACAATCCATGGCAGACACGCTAAAGCTTCTTGTAAAAGAAGGATTAACCCCCCATGGTGCGGACAAATTTTTATTCAACCTAGCTCCTATTATAGCTATCATCGTTGCCATGTTATTGATGGCCCCTATTGCATTTGCAAAAGACTTCCAACTCTGGGATCTGAATATTGGGGTACTCTATATAACTGCTGTTTCGTCTATCATGGTGATTAGCATTCTTATGGCAGGTTGGTCAAGTAATAATAAATACTCACTAATGGGAGCCATGCGAAGTGGCGCACAGATTGTGAGCTATGAATTATCGGCAGGTCTTGCCATTCTTTCTATCGTGGTATTAACCGGAAGCTTACAAGTATCAGAGATCATCAAATCACAAGAGAATGGTTGGTGGATTTTCAAAGGACATATCCCAGTCATTATCTCCTTTATTATTTTCATAATTGCGGTAACAGCAGAAACGAATCGTGCTCCCTTTGATTTGGCGGAAGCAGAAAGTGAACTCACCGCAGGTTTTCACACCGAATATTCCGGAATGAAATTTGCCCTATTCTTCTTAGCAGAATATATCAACGTATTTATTGTGTGTGCAATAGGAGCTACCTTATTCCTAGGTGGTTGGATGCCTTTTCATATTGGCAATTGGACAGCTTTCAACCAAGTGATGGATTGGATTCCGAGCAGTATTTGGTTTTTTGGAAAAACATTCTTCCTCATATTCCTAATTATGTGGTTTCGTTGGACATTTCCTCGTTTGAGAATTGACCAGCTCCTGAATCTGGAATGGAAATACCTACTCCCTATTAGCTTGATTAATTTGATTTTGGTGACACTGATCGCTATTATGGGTTGGCATTTCTAAGGAAACGAAAAATAAAAAGATATGTTTATCATACGCTACATAAAAGACGTATGGAGTGCTCTGCGCTCCCTGTGGACTGGCTTGCACAGAACACTTTATTATTTTACACATCATAAAGAAATAATCACGCAGGAGTATCCCAACAATCGTAATACTCTTGTGTTACCTGAGCGTTTTAAAGGAGAAGTAGTGATGCCGCATAATGAGCTGAATGAGCATCGTTGCACCGGTTGTACGGCCTGTGAGCTAGCCTGCCCCAATGGTACCATCAAAGTGGTTACCAAATTTGACATTACGCCAGAAGGAAAAAAGAAAAAAGCTATTGATAAACTGGTGTACCATCTGGAGCTCTGCACACTTTGTAATCTTTGTGTAGAAGCCTGTCCTTCAGATGCCATTAAAATGGCGCAAACCTTTGAGCACAGCGTGTATAACAGAAGCGACCTAATAAAAATTTTAAATAAACCCGGATCAAAGATCATGGAGGGAGTTGAATAATGATAAGCGGATCTACCATCGTATTTTACCTGCTGGCCAGCCTTACACTGATCAGCGGCTTATTGTCGGTAACTACCCGGCAAATTTTCAGAGCAGCCATTTCCTTGCTATTTACCTTAATCGGTATTGCAGGTATTTATTTCTGGATGTCCTATGAATTTATTGCCGCCGTACAAATTGTAGTGTATGTAGGGGGTATTGTAGTGTTGATCATCTTTTCTGTTTTTTTGACCCAGCAAGCCGGAGAAAAGCTCCCTAAACAGAAACTAGACCGGAAGATTTTTGCCTTTCTCGCTGCCTTTTGCGGATTTGCACTCACCATGGTGCAAGTAATACAACATGGATTCGAATTGGTAGCTACTCCACAAGATATTACCGTGGCTCGCATTGGTAAAGCGCTGCTGCAAACTGGAGAGGGAGGCTATGCCCTCCCTTTTGAGTTAATCTCCATTTTGCTCTTAGCCGCTTTGATCGGTTGTATTGTTATTGCCCTAGAGAAAACAAATTCAGAAACACCCCATACTCCTTAACATGGAACCAGGACTTTATCATCTACTATTTATCAGCGTGTCGCTATTTTTCATAGGGATTTATGGGTTCTTGACCCGTCGTAACCTGATTACTTTGTTGATGAGTATAGAGCTGATACTAAACAGCGTGAATTTGAATTTTATTGCCTTCAATAAATACCTGTGGCCCGATCAACTGAATGGAGTTTTTTTCACTCTCTTCATTATTGCGGTAGCAGCGGCAGAAGCAGCCGTAGCTATTGCCATTATAATTCATCTGTATCGTTCGCACCAATCCATTGATGTGGAAGATGCGTCAGAATTAAAGTATTGACCCCATGCTCAATAGTATTAACATCGCCTTGATTCCGCTGCTGCCCTTGGCAGGTTTCATCATCTTGGGGCTTTTTGGAAAAAAGAGTTTGAAAAATATGTCCGGCCTCATCGGAACGCTGTTGATGACCGCTTCCTTTTTACTGGCACTACAAATAGCATTTGATTATTTCACTGTTTTTGGCAATACTGGCAAAGGCTTTACGGCGCAGGTGCCACTAAGCATTGAATGGCTTCCCTTTGCAACTGGCTATTCAATTAACTTGGGACTGCTTGTTGATCCTATCTCCAGTATGATGTTGGTGGTAGTAACGCTGATATCGCTAATG
>JBMSWW010000210.1:0-2758 GCA_049425065.1 Chitinophagaceae bacterium | reverse complement strand
GGCAACTCTCTTTAAGTTATTCTTTATTTTACAGCACGAGACTTCGTCCGGATTTTAGCGGATATACTAAGGAGTTTAACAACGGATTAACCTTGAATGGAAGTTTTAATCTGACTCCTAAATGGAAATTTACCAGTAATGCTAGTGTAGATGTTAAGAGTATGAAGATTCAATACATGTCAATGTCCATTAATCGAGATCTTCACTGCTGGCAATTGTCAATAAATGTAATCCCCGTGGGATTCACTCGTTCTTTCAACTTTACGATCTCGCCCAAGGCTACTTTACTACAGGATCTTAAAATTAATCGTACCCGTTTCTTCTCAGGCTATTGACCTTCCTTCTGCAGATAGTAATTTTGCATAATAGCAAAAATTTTTTCTTTTAATTGCTCAACATCCATTTGCTCTGGTACTACAGGCTCCAGAAAGTGAATTTCAATTTTGCCGGGCCAGCCCCACAAAGTTTTATTGGGCGGTAGTACTTTTTTTGTATTTAATATTACAGCCGGCATAATGGCATGCCCTGTTTCTACCGCTAATCGGAAAGCTCCGTTATGAAATTTCTTGAGAGGTTCATCCGAACGGTTACGGGTGCCCTCAGGATAAATGCACATATGTATCCTTTGTGCCAGTACTTGCTTCATGGCTTCATATCCCTTACGTCTGCTTTCTTCACTTTTGCGGTTGATTAAAATACCTCCTTTGCGATAATAGTATTTAAATAAAGGGATTTTTTCAAAATCTGATTTTGCGATGGTCTTGTTGGGCCCCTGAATAAAGGGAGAGGAGAGTGGAGGATCTAAAAAGGAATTGTGGTTACATGTAATGATATAACTCTCTCCTTTTTTAAAGTTTTCCTTTCCTTCAATTACAAATCTGCAACCGATCAATGTCAACCACACTCGAATCCATACTCTGGCAATTTTTATAAAAATGTCCTGCCCCTTATAGCCAGGGATTAGCCATGTAACCATAGAGGGGGGGTAGATGATAATAAAAGTGGTGATAAAACTCATGAGCGCCCAAATGGCCCATAATCTTCCCAAAATATTTTTTATCAATCTCATATTTTTCAGGATGGTAAATGCCAGTCAATGGGGTCAATACCATTTTTTATCAAGTAATGATTGGCGGCTGAAAAATGTTTACAACCCATAAATCCATTATGGGCGGAAAGAGGTGAGGGATGCGCCGCCATGAGTAATAAATGCTTATCAGTGTCAATCAATGATTTTTTCTCCTTGGCAAATTTCCCCCATAAGAGAAATACTACATGCTTTTTCTTTTCGGAGATAGTCCTAATGACCGCATCCGAAAAAGGGGCCCATCCTATTTGAGCATGACTCATAGGTTCACCCGCTCTTACCGTAAGAGAGGCATTCAACAAGAAAACACCCTGTTCAGCCCAGTGGGTAAGGTCACCATGCTGTGGAATTTCTAGTCCAATATCTTCTCTTAATTCCTTGAATATATTTAGTAAAGAGGGCGGAGGGGGAACTCCTTTTTGTACAGAGAAGCACAACCCATGTGCTTGACCAGCCCCATGATAAGGGTCTTGTCCGAGTATAACCACTTTCACTTTATCAAGCGGGGTAGTATTGAAGGCGTTGAAAATGTATTTGCCCGAGGGATAAATGGTCTTTCCCTGACTTTTTTCTATTTTGACATGTTGAACTGCCTGTAAAAAATAGCCCTTCTTAAATTCTTTATTGAGCGCTTGCTTCCAGGAGGTTTCCATCTTCACATCCATGTTCACGATTTGAGCAAATATAGTCAGCGCTTTTTATTGAGATCTTAGTTCCTGTTTTTTCTGTTTCAAATTCTTTACGAAATAATACTTATTGAAAACGAATTTTAATTCGAATAGATTCTAATGTAAGAATAGAAATAATTAAGACTTATATGATTGAATATCAAGTATTAATAAAGATATATTTACCTACTTGTTATAAAACAGTTTACAATTTTCTTCGACAGCTAAAAGATGAAAATTCTTTTTCTTTTTGGATCTCAGTTACTGCTAGAGGGAATCAATTCCATCTTGAAAAAGCTATATAAAAATGTTTCTATCTCTTACCTCACTTCATTACCAGAATTAGAATTTCAACTAAACGCGAGCAAATGGGATTTAGTAATTGTAGATGCAGATCAGGGTTTTTTGTTTATTGAAAAAATATTAAAGCTTACTAAACTAAAAGACGCAAACATAAAGACCATTTTTTTTTATGAGGTGCTCAATCAAAAAGGGTTGATGGCTTATAGATTGGGTTTAAAAGGAAGTTTTTCTAAGTCCGATAGTAAGGCGAATATTGAACTAGCCTTTAAGACAGTGCTTAATGGGCAAGTATACGTGCCTCAATCCCTCATCCTAAATATTATTTGCGATGGGCATGTATTTACCAACCTTGAACATCAGGTAGGATTGCTTTCTAACAAAGAGAAGGAGTTGCTTTTTTTTCTGAGTCAAGGCAAAAGGAT
This sequence comes from Chitinophagaceae bacterium, assembly GCA_049425065.1. GTDB lineage: Bacteria > Bacteroidota > Bacteroidia > Chitinophagales > Chitinophagaceae > JJ008. Next base: position 278 of record JBMSWW010000210.1, on the reverse strand, counting down.
GAAAGAAATTACACAGTTAATGAAATTGGCACCTTCTACCTTGTCAACGCACAAGCATCGGATTATGCAAAAATTAAGGCTAAACACTAATCAAGAGTTTAATAGTTTTTTGAAGGCGTATTCGGATAGTTTTCGTTGATGTAAAGTTTTCTTTGTTCGCTATTGAAAGCAAGATTTCAATACTCACAATGAAAAACGCCCCTCCAACTTCGTTGGAAGGGCGTTTGTGATCCGGATTGGATTCAAACCAATGACCTACTGCTTAGAAGGCAGTTGCT
>JBMSWW010000209.1:0-2775 GCA_049425065.1 Chitinophagaceae bacterium | reverse complement strand
CCGCAAGGCTTGCATTCACTAAAGGGGTTTTTGAAACTCCCGATACTTTACGTGAAATAATATTCACCACGCCGGCTACTGCATCTGAACCGTAGAGTGTAGAATGTCCTCCTTTTAGAATTTCAATTCTTTCGATTTGATCTAAGCTCAAAAGATTAATGTCAAAATAATTACTGATCACAGAAGGGTCATTTACAGGAACGCCGTCTAAAAGAATGAGTACATTACCCGCGGCGGCTCCACGGATATGGATGGTTTGATTGCTTCCCAAATTATTGTTAGCTCCGGGAACCGTAGTGCCGGCTACTTGATTAAGTAATTCTCCCAAACTGCGGCCTCCGCTTTGTCGCAGTTGTTCGCGGTTGATCACCGAAACCACTTTTGCTGTTTCAGTTTGTTTCTTTTCATACTTGTTGGCAGTGATAACCACCTCTTGTAAATAACTCGTGTCTTGCTGGGCCTTGGCCAAGCTGCTCATGCACAGAGCAGCCAGCACAAAAATGGTTCGTTGCATAATGCAGTTTTGTGTGACTGCTTCCGTAGTTAAAGATGAAAAATTAGAAGCGCCCTGACGCTGCTAGTTCTTCAAGCCTTTCACCCGAAAGCTGAATAATAGAAATTGATGCGGCAGGTCTTCTGGCTTGTTCCTGTTGATCGCCTTCCCGATTGCTCAGTGGCGTTGATGATCAACATTCTCTTTTGGAGCAGAACTCACAGCTACGGGGATAGCACCGGATTCATGAAAACATTACACCGGATTTCCCTTTTGATTCCTTTCGGAAACCGTATCGATACAAAACTACGCGATGGGGTGTCATAGTAAAGAAGAGTTATACACGAGTTGTGAAGAATTTCATTGTATCTTTCGAAATCAAGAACAAATTATGTCTGCTATAAAAAAACTGACCCTTTTTGATATTAGTCTTATAGTTGTTAGCCTGGTGATAGGCATGGGCATCTTTCGAGTGCCTGCTTCTGTGGCAGCCACTTCCGGTACCGAAACTATTTTCTTTGGCGTGTGGATTGCGGGTGGATTGATTGCTCTACTAGGGGCTCTCACCTACGCAGAGATCGGCCAGCGATTGCCAGCCATGGGGGGCTATTATAAGGTGTTTGCAGAGTGCTATCATCCTGCCATTGGGTTTTCCGTAAACGCCATTATTTTGATCAGTAATGCAGCTTCTTTGGCAGTGGTTACCCTGATAGGGGCGGATTATGTCAGTGATTTATTATATGGTCGTCCTAGTGGTACCTTATTTAATTCTATGGTAGCCATTGCCGCGGTGGGAATTTTTTATTTCGTGAATTTATTAGGACTGAAAACTAGTAGTCGCACGCAAAACATTTTGACGATTCTCAAACTCACCATGGTGGTGATTTTGATTGCTAGTGTGGTTAAGGGCGTTACCGTGGAGCCCCATGGCTATATTCAAGACGATCCGTTATTTACGTTGCAGGATAAAAGTCCCTGGGCTTTGTTTTTGATTTCTTTGATTCCCGTTTCCTTTGCCTTTGGCGGGTATCAACAAACCATCAACTGTGGAGCTGACGCGGAAAAGCCCAGCGGAGTGCCTAAAGGAATTTTAATTGGTATCGTGATTGTTACTTTGTTATATCTCGCTATCAACTTTTCCTATACAAAAGTGATCGGGTACGAACCCATGAAAAATGCTACGGCTATTGGGGCCTTGCTCTGCGAAGCTTGGTTCGGAAAAGCAGGAGCCAAGGTGTTTGATGGCTTGATGTTTGTTTCGGTAATGGCTTATGTAAATGTGGTCTTATTAAGTAATCCACGGGTAATGTTTGCCATGAGTAAGGACGGGGTCTTCCCCAAACTATTTGGCCAGCGTAATGAAAAAACAGGGGCCTTAGTACCAAGTCTTACAGTATTTTCTCTAACGACGATTGTGGTAAGTTTTTTTGGAAAAGAAGTGGACCCCATTCTCAACTTCAGCATGTTTTTAGATTGCATTGGTATGGCCACCTCTGCGGCAGCCCTTTTTATTTTAAGAAAACGTCAAAAAACACAACTTGCTGCCTGGAATCGTTACACCCCCGTTTTCTCCACCTTATTTGTACTGGCGTATTTTGGTATAGCTGCAGGCGTATTTATGAAAGACTTGAATGCGGCTCTTACGGGCACAGGTCTCTTAATTTTTTTTCTGGGCATTTACTTTATTTTCTACCATAAGGGGAAAGCTAAAACGCTCTGATTACCCCTGCCAAGGTTTACCAACCGCTTGTAAAAAATCATCGTCGCGCCCGTTTAATTCAGGCTACTTTTGCAGTCTATGAAAAGGAATTATCTTTTTTTGGGGGCGCTGCTATGGTTAGGAAGCCTGCAGGCTCAGCAAAAATGGGACCTCAGACAGTGCGTGGAGTATGCGGTTCAGCATAATATTTCGGTTCGTCAAACAGATTTACAGTCCCGTTTTTCTGAATTAAACTATCAACAGAACAAGGCCGGGCAGTTACCCTCGCTGAATTTTGGAGGAAGCATGGGTTATCGTTTAGGTCGCTCTGAGAACCCCACAACAGGTGTTTTAGAGGATAATAATTTCTTTAACGTGGGCGTGCAGATGCAAACCAATGTGAGTTTATTTAACTGGTTTGCCCTGAAGAATAATCGCGAGTCAAGTCGTCTCAGTTGGGAAGCCGATAAAGAGCAGACCCGCAAGATCATGGATGATATTTCGCTAAATGTGGCAGTATCTTATCTGCAAACGCTGTTGGCGCGTGAGCAAACAAAAGTGGCCATGGTGCAAGTAGAGCAAG